>VAZL01000525.1 GCA_005883445.1 Alphaproteobacteria bacterium
CTTCATGTACCCAACCTTGAGCTCGCGATCCTGCGCCTGAGCGGAAAAAAGGCCGGTCGAAAGGATGAGGCCGATCGCAGTCGCAACGCACAGCCGAATGAAGCGTTTCAGTTCGGGCATTGATACCTCCCTGGCCGAGCCGGCTTTTGTCACCGCCGCCCCATGACCGTCATGCGCCCGGGCCGAAGCCGAGCCACACCAGACTTGATTGTTCGCCCCCTTCGGCGGTGTCTTATGTGCAATTCAAGTCCCGAAAAGCCCATCATTCAAGAGCAGAATGGGATATTCGCGACATTTAGAAAAAAAATGGTCAAGCGGACGCCGCGTCATGACGAGCCTCACGACGTTCGAGAATTTTGCGGCGGTTGACGTGCAAGCGCAGGAAACGCGCATTTTTCTGCGCCGTTTCGGGGCGGGACCGGCCGTCCTCTTGCTGCATGGGTTTCCGCAGACCCATTTGATGTGGCGCTCAGTGGCGCCCTTGCTGGCTCGCCGTTTTACGGTGATTTGCGCCGATCTTCGCGGCTATGGGCGCAGCGGCTGTCCCGCCTCTGCTCCGGACCATGCGCCCTATGCGAAACGGGCCATGGCGAGAGACATGGTTTCGGTCATGGAGAGGCTCGGATTCCCGCGCTTCTCAGTTGCCGGGCATGATCGGGGCGGTCGGGTCGCCTACCGCCTCGCGCTCGATTACCCGGAGCGAGTGGAACGCCTCGCTGTCCTCGACATTCTTCCGACCGCCGACACCTGGGAGCGGGCCGACAAGCGGTTGGCGACCGCGTTCTGGCCGTGGTCGCTGCTTGCGCAACCCGAGCCGCTGCCTGAGCGGTTAGTATCAGCCGCCCCGGACGCCGTGATCGATGACGCGCTTGGCGGTTGGGGCTCGCCTGCAAATGCGTTCGGCCCTGAGGTGCGGGCGGAGTATACCGAGGCGCTGCGTGATCCCGCTCGCGTCCACGCAATCTGCGAGGAGTATCGAGCGGCGGCGACGTTCGACCACCAGCATGATTTGGAGGATCGCCGAGCCGGGCGGCGGATAGCCTGTCCGGTTCTTGTGCTTTGGAGCGGCCGAGGTCCGTTAGGCACTTGGTACGCAGAGGTCGGCGGCCCGCTTGCCCTATGGCGGACCTGGGCAAACGATGTCCGCGGCAGACCAATCGATGCCGGCCATTTCTTTCCAGAGGAAGCTCCGGAACAAACCGCGGAAGAATTGAGCGCCTTCTTCGCTACGACACCTTGACGAAATAGGCCGGCCAACGCGGCCGCCCTTCGCGCATTCGTCGTTGAGACCGCATCAGGCCTTGGCTTGCCTGACAATTGGTCGTACGCCTAATGTCGCAGTGCAAAAAGGCCGCGCCTTACTCGGGCGCGTGCCGGCGAGATGATCGAACGAAGGCGATTGGTTGCGGGCCAGAGGGACGAAATAACAATCTCCAAGATTCCCTGACTAGAATGGCTCTTACAGACCGACTCCCGTGGAGCAAGCGATGTGGTGGCGCTTGGCATGCGTTGTGGTCGCTGCCGCTTTGGCGCACGAGCCGGCGAGCGCGCAGGATTCAGCCGCGCAGTTCTACAAGGGCAAGCAGATCACGGTGATCGTCGGCTCTTCGGCCGGCGGCGGCTACGACATCTACGCGCGGCTCCTGTCGCGGCACATGCCCAAACACATCCCCGGCAATCCCGCCATGGTGGTGACCAACATGACGGGCGCGGGCAGCAACGCCGCCGCCGCGCACCTCTTCAACGTCGCGCCGAGGGACGGCACCGTCATCGGTGCGCTGCAGAACAGCGCCGTTCTCGACTCGTTGCTCGACGCGCTGCTCGGCGACACCCGGCGGCTGCGGCACGACGCCACGAAATTCGTCCATCTCGGTTCCGCGACCATCGACCACTACGTCTGCATCGCCCGCGCCGACGCGCCCGTGAAATCGTTCAAGGAGCTGCTCACGCGGGAACTCATCATCGGCGCCAGCCAGCCCGGTACCTCGACGCGCGACTATCCGGCGATGCTCAACAACTTGACCGGCACCAAAATTCGTCTGGTCAGCGGTTATCCCGGCACGCGCGAGATTACGCTCGCGATCGAAAAGGACGAGGTCAAGGGACTGTGCGGCTTCAGCTGGTCGAGCCTCAAGGCGCAACGTCCGGACTGGCTCCAATCCGGCTTCATCCGCGTGCTCGTCCAGGAGCACGACAGGGGCCACCCCGACATCAGCAAGATGGGCGTCCCGCTCGCCGTCGACTTCGCCACGACGCCGGAAAATCGCCAGGTGATGGAATTGATCTACAGCTCCGAGACTTTCGGCCGCCCCTACATGATGTCGCCCGGCGTGCCGGCGGAGCGGGTCGCGGCGCTGCGCGAGGCGTTCGTGAAGACCATGCGCGACGAGGAACTGCTGGCCGAGGCGCGGAGGATCGGGGTGGTCATCGATCCGATCTCGGGCGAGGAATTGCAGGCGCTGGCCGAAAAGATCTTTGCCACGCCAGCGGCCATGGTCGAGCGCGCAAAGCAGGCGATGGAGTACAAGGCGCCGTAGCGAGGCAATACTCGCTTCAGTGCGGGCCAGTTGCAGCCAAAGGATTTTGCGCCGCCGGCAGATCGTGCAAGTGGCAGGCGACGAAGTGCCCGTCTCGCATTGCTCGCAATTCCGGCTCCTCCGCGCGACAGCGGTCGAAGGCGTAGGGGCAGCGGGTGTGAAAACGGCAACCCTTGGGCGGGTTGATCGGGCTCGGCACATCCCCTTTGAGAATGATGCGCCTGCGCCGCGCGCCGGGCTCCGGCGTCGGGACGGCGGAGAGCAGCGCCTCGGTATAGGGATGCTTGGGCGCGGCGAAAATGCTCTTCTTCGGGGCGAGCTCGACGATCTTGCCGAGATACATGACCGCGACCCGATGGGTCATGTGCTCGACGATGGCGAGATCATGGCTGATGAAGAGGAGCGCAAGGCCGAACTCGCGCTGCAGGTCCTGCAGCAGGTTGACGATCTGCGCCTTGACGGAAACGTCGAGCGCGGAGACCGCCTCGTCGCACACGACGAGATCGGGCTCGGCGGCGAGCGCGCGCGCAATGGCGATGCGCTGGCGCTGTCCGCCGGAGAATTCGTGCGGCCAGCGCGTCTTGGCCTCGCGCGGCAACCTCACTTTTTCCAGCAGCAGGTCGATCCGAGCCTCCATATCGGCGGTTGATTTGGCCAGGGCGAAGTTGCGGATCGGCTCGGCGAGGAGATCGCGCACGCGCATGCGCGGATTGAGACTCGAAAGCGGATCCTGGAACACGACCTGCATGCGCCGCCGCAGCGGCCGCAGCGAGCCCGCCGGCATGTCGTCGATGCGCCTACCGTCGAGCACCACCTGCCCGGCGGTGATGTCGAATAATCGGAGGATGGCGCGGCCGACCGTGGACTTGCCGCAACCGGACTCGCCGACCAGGGCCAGCGTCTCCGCCTTGTCGATCCGGAACGACACGCCGTCGACCGCGTAGACCCGAAGGCCGCCGGGTCGCAGCAAGCTGCCGCGCAGCGGGAAATGCTTCTTGAGATCGTTGACTTCGAGTAGGACCGGGCTCATGCGGCCACCGTTGCCCTGGCGGCGAAGTGGCAGGCCGCGAAATGCGCCGGCGCCTTCTCCTCCAGCGCGGGCGCCACGTGCCGACACAGGTCACGGGCGAATGCGCAGCGGCTCGCGAATACGCAACCCGCGATGCGCTGCTTGAGGTTCGGCACGACGCCTGGGATTTCGGCCAACCTGGTTTGCGTTGCGGCGAGGGAAGAACCGAGTTTGGGCACCGCGCTGAGCAAGCCGCGCGTATAGGGATGCCGCGGCGAACGGAACAGCTCCGCGACCGGCGCCTCCTCCACCTTGCGGCCCGCGTACATCACCATGACGCGTTCGGCGATTTCGGCCACCACCCCGAGGTCGTGGGTGATGAGAATGATGGCGGCACCGACGCGCTGCTTGAGGTCGGTCATGAGATTGAGGATCTGCGCCTGGATGGTGACGTCGAGCGCGGTGGTCGGCTCGTCCGCGATCAGGAGCTTCGGGCGGCAGGCGAGCGCCATGGCGATCATCACGCGCTGGCGCATGCCCCCCGACAGTTGATGCGGATACTCGCGCGCGCGTCGGCGCGGCTCGGCGATGCCGACGAGGCCGAGCATCTCGACCACGCGTTGCTCGACGCTCTCGCGGCTGAGTCCCTGATGCAGCCGCAAAGGCTCGGCGATCTGCCGGCCGATGGTGAGAACCGGATTGAGGCTCGTCATCGGCTCCTGGAATATCATGCTGATATCGTTGCCGCGGACTTCGCGCATGGCGCGCTCGCTGAGCTTGAGCAGATCGCGGCCCTGAAAACGTATCGCGCCCCCGATCTTCCCGGGCGGCTGTGGCACCAGCCGCAGAATGGAGTTCGCCGTAACCGACTTTCCGCAACCGCTCTCGCCGACGATTGCCACGGTCTCGCCGGCCTCGACCGCGAACGAGATGCCATCGACCGCGCGGTTGACCCCGTCCGGCGTGCGGAAGTGGGTTTGCAGGTCATCGACTTCCAGCAGCGCCATGCCGCGAGCTCTTCACAATCGCTTGGCCAGGCGCGGATCGAGCGCATCGCGCAGGCCGTCGCCGAGCAGGTTGACCGCAAGCACCGTTACCGAAAGGAAGACCGCCGGGAAGAACACGATGTAGGGTTTGACCTGCCACAGCGCGCGGCCTTCGGCCATGATGTTGCCCCAGGATGGGATGGTGGGCGGCGTGCCCGCACCGATGAAGGAGAGGATCGCCTCCACGATCATGGCGCTGGCGCAGACGTAGGTCGCCTGCACCGTCATCGGAGCGACGGTGTTGGGCAGGATATGGCGCAGGATGATCATCGGGGTGCGGGTGCCGGCCGCGATCGCCGCGTCCACATAGGGCTGCTCGCGCAGCGACAGCACGACGCTGCGCACCAGGCGCGACACGCGCGGAATGTCGGCGATGGTGATGGCAATGATCACATTGCCGACGCTGCCGCGGGTCAGCGCCATCAGCGCGATCGCCAGCAGAATGGGCGGGATCGACATCATGCCGTCCATCACGCGCATGATGATGCCGTCGCTCCAGCGAACGAACCCCGATACCAGGCCGATGATGAGACCCGCCAGCGACGCCAGCAGCGCAACCGAGAAGCCGACGGTGAGCGACACCCGCGCGCCATAGAGCACGCGCGAGTAGATGTCGCGTCCCAGCATGTCGGTGCCGAACCAGAATGCGGCGGACGGCTCGCGGGTGCGCCGCGTCGGCGCCAGCGCAGTGGGGTCGACCGTGCCCAGATAGGGCGCGAAAACGGCGATCAGCACCATCGCCAGCACCAGTGCGCCGCCGATGGCGATCGCCGGATATCGGCGCGCAAAGCCGAGGATACCGCCGCGCAACTTGATCGGCGGCAGCAGGTCGGGCAGCTCGGGCGCGGCGCGGATGAGCTCGGGCGCGGTGGTGATAGTCGCGTCGGTCAATACCGGATCCTCGGGTCGAGCACGGTGTAGAGGAGGTCGATGAGGAGATTGACGAGCACGTAGAGGAAGCTGAACATCAGCACGACGCCCTGGATCACCGGGTAGTCGCGGCGCAGGATGGCATCGACGGTCAACCGGCCGATGCCGGGGATCGCAAACACCGTCTCCGTCACCACTGCGCCGCCGATCAGGAGCGCGACGCCGATGCCGATGACCGTCACGATCGGCACCGCGGCGTTCTTGAGCGCGTGCACGAACAGGATGCGGGTCTGTCCCACCCCCTTGGCGCGCGCGGTGCGGATGAAATCCTGCTGCAGCACCTCCAGCATGGAGGCGCGCGTGATGCGGGCGATGAGCGCGATATAGACGCAGCCGAGCGCGAGCGCGGGCAGGATCAGATTTTCGAACCACGGCCACAGGCCTTCGGAGATTTGCGTATAACCCTGCACCGGCAGCCAATCGAGTTCGAGCGCAAAGACGTAGGCGAGCAAATAGCCCACGACGAAGACCGGCACCGAGAAGCCGAGCACCGCAAACGCCATGATGGCGCGGTCGATCAAGGTGTCGGCTTGCCAGGCTGCGACCACGCCCATCGGCACGGCGAGGCAGATGGCAATCACCAGCGTCACCGCCATCAGCGACAGGGTCGGCTCGACGCGCTGGGCGATCATCGCGGCGACCGGCAGGTTGGTGAAGATCGATGTGCCCAGATCGCCGTGAAGAATTTGCCACAACCACTCACCGAACCGGATCAGGAACGGTCGGTCGAGGCCAAGGCTCTGGCGAATGCGCTCGACGTCAGCCGGCGTCGCTTGATCGCCGGCGATGACAGCCGCCGGGTCGCCCGGCGCTATGTAGAGCAGGCTGAACACGAACAGCGCAACCACGACCATCACCGGGATGGTGGCCAGGATGCGGCGGATCGTGTAGCTCAGCATGCGCCGATGCTAGCAGGTTTCATGCCATTGTGCCGGGGTGCCGGCGATTGGGAACGCATTCAAGCTGCTTTGCTCACGCCCCAGAAGAACGGTAGCGGCCCCTTCACGATCCCGTCGATATTCTTGCGCCAGGCCTGATAGGCCAGGAAGAAGCCGGTCGGCGCGTAGACGACGTCCTCGAGCGCGGCCTTGTTCAGCCGTGCGATGGCGGCCTTTTCCTCGTCGAGGTTTCTTGCGTCGTACCAAGCGGTGATCTCGCTTTCGACCTTCGCACTGGTCGGCCAGCCGAACCACGCCTTGTCGCCGTTGGCGCGGATCGCCGTATAGGACGACGGATCGATACAAACCGCGCCGGCATGCCAAGTATGGAACATCTGCCAGCCGCCTTGTCCCGGCGGCGATTTCTGCGCTCGACGCGCCGCGTTCGTGCCCCAGTCGACGGCAGCGAAATCGACGTTCACGCCGAGCTTCCTGAGCAGGTCGGCAGTGACCTCGCCCTGAGCTTTGGTGATTTGCAAATCCTGCGCAACCACGCAGGTGACCGGCTGACCGGAATAGCCGCTGTCCGCCAGCAATCGTTTGGCGGCATCGAGACGGCGCGGACCTTTGAGAATTTCGCCGCCGTCCTCGCTGTAGAGCGGCGTGCCCGGCGTAAAGAAGCCGGGCAGCGGTTTCCACAGGGCGTTGTCACCCACGACCGCGCGCATGTAATCTTCCTGGTTCATCGCGGTCAGGATCGCGCGTCGCGCCCGCACGTCGTTGAAGGGCGGATGCAGGTGGTTCATGCGAAACGAGCCGATGTTGCCGAGCGGATCGGCAATGTCGACCATGACGTTGCGGTTCTTTTTTAGCACCGGCACGATGTCGGCTATCGGGGTTTCCCACCAATCCACTTCGCCGTTCTGAAGCGCGGCCGAGGCGGTGGCGGGGTCGGGCATCACGATCCACTCGATGCGCTCGAGCAGCATGTGCTTGCCGCCGGAGAGCCAAGAATTCGGCTCCTGGCGCGGCGCATAATCGGCGAACCGTTCGAACACCGCCTTGGCGCCGGGAACCCACTCGTTGCGCACGAACCGCATCGGTCCGCTGCCGACATAGTCGCCGATCGGTTTGAACGGATCGGTCGCCGCAATCCGCGCCGGCATGATGAAGCAGGACGGCGTTCCGACCTTGCCGAGCGCGACCAAGAGCTTCGGATAAGGTTTTTTCAGCACCCAGCGGAAGGTGCGATCGTCGACGGCGACAAGTTCTTGCTCGATCTCCTTGGTCATCAGACCCATGTTGTCGCGCGCTTGCCATCGCGCCAGACTCGCAACGACGTCCTTCGCGAGCACGGGCTCGCCATCATGAAACTTGAGCCCTCCTCGCAAACGGAACGTCCAAACGAGTCCGTCCGACGAGACTTCCTCGCTCTCGACCATCTGGCGCCGCGGTTGAAGCTTGCCGTCGACGCCGTAAAGCATGTCCCACACCAACGCCGCGCCGTTGCGCACGACGTACTGGGTGTTCCAGATCGGATCGAAATTGGCGAGATCGGCCTGCGGCAGCTGTGGTGAGGACGCCGGCGCCGGCTACCGATTTCAGGAACGCCCTTCGATTCATGAAGCGCCCATCCCGGTCACGGCAAGTCATCAGGCAGGGTATATGACCGGCGCGCGCGTGTCGCCGGTTGCGCCATAGCCCGCGAAGACGGGCGTGGACGCCCTTGAGGCCGCATCCGCGCTGCGCCGCATCGGCGCGGCGTCAGGCGACCTTGCCGACGCCCCAGAAGAATGGCAGCGGTCCCTTCACCACGCCGTTCACGTTCTTGCGCCAGGCCTGATAGCCGAGGAAAAACCCG
>VAZL01000727.1 GCA_005883445.1 Alphaproteobacteria bacterium
AAGTGCAGATGACCTTCGAGGGCACGAGCGTGCTGTTGCCGCTGATTCAAAGCGGCAAACTTCGCGCGCTCGCCACGACCAGCTCCAAGCGCATTCCGGAGCTGCCGGACCTGCCGACCATGGTCGAGAGCGGCTTCGCCGGCTTCGTCTCGACCAGTTGGACCGGGTTGCTGGCGCCGGCCCATACGCCGCGCGACGTGGTCGACAAGCTCAATGTCCAGATCAACGAGGGCTTGAAATCGGCGGAGCTCAGATCCGCGCTCGGCAAACTCTGCAATCAGTCATTGGGCGGCACGCCGCAGGACTTCACCGATATGATCAAGGACGATATCGGCAAATGGGCGCCGATCGTAAAGGCCCTCGGTTTGACGGCCGGTTGATCAGACGTAACCACGCGCGCCGTAACGACGAAGTCGCCGTCGCCATCCACGCGGACTAGGCCGGGCGCCGTGCCAACGACAGCCACAGCCCGCCGCCGATCAACGCGACGCCGGACAAGCGGCCGAGCAGCTTCGCCCGCGACGATTGCATGAACCACATTCGCCCGAGCCCGGCTGCGATCGCCCAGGCGGAATCGGTGAACACGGCGAGCACCACCGAAACGACGCACATCACCGCGAGCTGACGTTCGACCGGCAAGGTGGGATCGACGAACTGCGGCAAGAACGCCGTGAAAAACGCAATCGTCTTCGGGTTCGACAGCGCAACGGCAAAGCCGCGCCAGACATGCACATGCCCGCGCGGCAGATCGGCGGAGCTAGCCGCGCCGGCGTGACGCCACGCTTGGATGCCGAGCCAAACCAGATAGGCCGCGCCGGCCCAGCGCAAAACTTCGAACAATGTGGCGGCATTTCTGATTACCCAGCTCAGGCCGAACGCAATAGCGGCGAGCAGGACCGCGTTACCGAGCGTGGTGCCGATGACGGTGGTGAGCGCAGCGCGCGTGCCCTCGCGCGCGCCGGTCGCGATGACCAGCGTCACAATCGGGCCCGGGGTGATGACCAGGACGGCGGTGATCACGAGAAAGGCGGCGAACAGTTCCCAGTTCATGACAATCTATGCTCTGCGCGCGTTCGGCATCATTGTCGGCGAACGTTGATGATCCGGCAATGACTGCGAAAAATTGGAAGCAAGGGCAACGGTGAGTCGACCCCAGCGATGGCTGCCCGCCTTTGCGGCGTGACATTACCCGCGCTAGCCGCCGTTCTCGTCGCCTTCCTCGCTGATGCGCTCGACCGAGACCACCCGCTCGCCTTCCGCGGTGTCGAATACGATCACGCCCTGGGTCGAGCGCCCGGCAATGCGGATGCCTTCGACGCGCGTGCGGATGAGCTGGCCGCCGTCGGTGACCAGCATGAGCTGGTCCCCGTCCTCGACCGGGAACGAGGCGATCAACTTGCCCGTTTTCTTCCTGATCGTGCCGTCGCGCTCGCGCACATCCATGGCGACGATACCTTTTCCGCCGCGGCCGGTGATGCGGTATTCGTACGACGACGAGCGCTTGCCGTAGCCGCGCTCGGAGACCGTGAGCACGAACTGCTCGGCCGCCGACATTTCCACATAGCGCTGCTCGCCGAGCTCGATGGCGCCGCTCGCCTCTTCGGCGTCGGGCGCGCTTTCCTCCGCCTCCCCGTTGATGCCGCGACGAACCGCACTCGCACGCTTGAGATACGCCGCGCGCTCGTCGGCGCTCGCCTCCACGTGCCGCAAGATCGAAAGCGAGATCACCCGGTCGCCCTCGGCGAGCGAGATGCCGCGAACGCCGTCCGAGGAACGTCCTTGGAACACCCGCACGTCGGTGACCGGGAAACGAATGCACTGGCCGCCGCTTGCAGTGAGAAGGACGTCGTCGTTTTCCGTGCAAATCTGCACGTCGACGATCGCGTCTCCCTCGTCGAGCTTCATGGCGATGATGCCTGAAGGTCGAATTTTCACGAAGTCGGAGAGCTTGTTGCGCCTCACATTGCCGCTGGTGGTGGCAAACATCACGTCGAACTGACCCCAGGCGTTCTCGTCCTCGGGTAGCGGCATGACCGTGGTGATGGTCTCGCCCTGTTCGAGCGGCAGGATATTGATCAACGCCTTGCCGCGCGCCTGTGGTGCCGCCTGCGGCAGCCGCCATACCTTCTCCTTGTAGACCAGCCCGTGCGAGGAGAAGAACAGCACCGGCGTATGGGTCGAGGCCACGAACAGCCGCGAGACGAAATCCTCCTCGCGCGTCTGCATCCCCGCCCGCCCTTTGCCGCCGCGCCGTTGCGCGCGGTAGGTCGACAGCGGCACGCGCTTGACGTAGCCGTCCACCTCGCCTTCCTGCTCGAGGATGACGGTGCGGCGGGGAGTGGCAAACTTCTCCCGCACCGCCAGGAGCTCGTCCTTGACGATGGTTTGGATGCGCGCACGCGAGCGCAAAATGTCGAGGTAGTCGGCGATCTCCTCGGCGAGCTTGTCGAGCTCGGCTTTGATCTCGTCGCGGCCGAGCGCGGTGAGGCGCTGGAGGCGCAGGTCGAGGATGGCCTTGGCCTGCTCGGCCGAGAGCTTGTAGGTGCCGGTCGCCGACACCGTGTGGCGCGGATCGTCGATCAAGGTGATCATGGCCTCGACCTCGCGCGCCGGCCAGTCGCGCGCCATCAAGGCCTCGCGCGCCACGTTGGCGTCCGTGGACCCGCGGATGAGCTTGATTACCTCGTCGATATTGCTCACGGCGATGGCGAGCCCCACCAGCACATGGGCGCGGTCGCGCGCCTTGCCGAGCAGATACTTGGTGCGCCGGGAAATCACCTCCTCGCGGAAGGCGATGAAGGAGGTGAGCAGGTCCTTGAGAGTCATCACCTGCGGGCGGCCGCCCTCGAGCGCCACCACATTGGCGCCGAAGGTCGATTGCAGCGGGGTGTATCGGTAGAGCTGGTTGAGCACCACGTCCGCCATGGCGTCGCGCTTGAGCTCGATCACGACGCGATAACCCTCGCGGTCGGACTCGTCGCGCAGCGCGGCGATGCCGTCGATCTTCTTGTCGCGCCACAGTTCGCCAATTCGCTCGACCATCGCCGCCTTGTTCACCTGGTAGGGAATCTCGCTGACGATGATGGCCTCGCGGTCGCCACGTAGGATCTCGATCTCCACCTTGCCGCGCATGACGATCGAGCCGCGGCCTTGGGCATAGGCGGCGCGAATACCCGAGCGACCGAGAATGATGCCGCCAGTCGGAAAGTCGGGCCCGGGAACGATGCCGATCAATTCATCGATGCTTAGACCGGGATTTTCGATCAGGGCGACGCA
>VAZL01000728.1 GCA_005883445.1 Alphaproteobacteria bacterium
CTCGACTACGTGTCCCCCGACGTCAACCAGTCGACCGGAACGCTCCAGGTGCGGGCCATCTTCGAGAATGCCAAGCAGGCGCTGCTGCCGGGCTATTTCGTCCGCGTGCGGGTGCCGCTGCGGGCGCAGCAGGCGCTGCTCGTCCCGGAGGTCGCCGTGGGCGCCGATCAGGCGGGCCGCTATGTGCTGACGGTCAACGCCGA
>VAZL01000729.1 GCA_005883445.1 Alphaproteobacteria bacterium
CCGTGCCGGGCCAGAAGGTCGATCCGCAGCTCCAGGCGTCGACGCCCATGGCGGCCGAGCCGGCCGGATCGCAATAGCGGCGCGCCATGATTTCGAAGTTTTTCATCGAGCGCCCCGTTCTCGCAAACGTGCTCGCCATCCTCATGGTGGTGATCGGCGCCGTCGCGCTCATGCGGCTCGCGGTCGCCCAATATCCCAACGTGGTGCCGCCGACCATTTCCGTCACCACGCGCTACCCCGGTGCGAGCGCGCGCGCGGTGGTCGACACCGTCGCGCTGCCAATCGAGCAGCAGGTCAATGGCGTCGACGGCATGATCTACATGCAGTCCTGGAGCGCCGCCGACGGCAGCTACACGCTGATCGTCACCTTCAAGATCGGAATGGACATCAACTTCGCGCAGGTTCTGGTGCAGAACCGCGTCTCCAGCGCGCTCGCGCAGTTGCCGCAGGCGGTACAGGCGCAAGGCGTGACGGTGCAGCAGAAATCGACGGCCATTCTGCAATTCGTCACGTTGGTCTCGCCTGACGAGCGCTATGACAGCCTGTTCCTCGCCAATTACGCGACCATCTCGCTGCAGCCGGAGCTCGCCCGCCTGCCGGGCGTGGGCCAAGTCAATATCTTCGGGGCCGGCCAGTATTCGATGCGGATTTGGCTCGATCCCAACAAGCTTTATGCGCGTTCGCTCACGACCGAGGACGTCGTCAACGCGCTCAAAGGCCAGAACCAGCAAGTCACCGCCGGCCAGCTCGGGATGCCGCCGGGGCCGAACACACAAGCTTTTCAGTACACCCTCGACATCGCCGGCCGCTTCGACGATGTCAGCCAGTTCGAGAACGTCGTCGTCAAGACCGAAGCGAACGGGCAGATGGTCCACGTGCGCGACGTCGGGCGGGTCGAGCTGGGTGCGCAGACCTACAGCCAGGTCTTCACGCTCAACGGCAAGCCCGCGGCGGGCATCGGCATTTTTCAGACGCTGGAGGCGAACGCGCTCGATGTGGCGGGCGAAGTCGCCAAGAAAATGGACCAGCTCGCGAAAAGCTTCCCGCCGGGACTTGCCTACAGCATTCCCTTCGACACCACCACGTTCGTGCGCGAGTCCATCAAAGAAGTATGGAAGACGCTGTTCGAGGCGGCGATCCTGGTGCTGATCGTGATCGTGGTGTTCCTGCAGGACTGGCGCGCCATGCTGGTGCCCATGACCACGGTGCCGGTCACCATCATCGGCGCGTTTGCGGCCATGGCGGCGCTCGGATTCACGATCAACCTGTCGACGCTGTTCGCGATCGTGCTGGCGATCGGCATCGTCGTCGACGATGCCATCGTCGTCGTCGAAGGTGCTGCACATCACATCGACCGCGGCATCCCGCCGAAGGAGGCGGCGATCCAGGCCATGAACGAGCTGTTCGGGCCGATCGTCGGCATCACCCTCGTGCTGATGTCGGTGTTCCTGCCCGCCGCATTCATCCCGGGCCTCACCGGCAAGATGTTCGCGCAGTTCGCGCTGGTGATCGCCGCCACGGCGCTGCTCAGCGCCATCAACGCCGCCACGCTCAAGCCGACCCAGTGCGCGCTGTGGCTGCGGCCGGCCGTCCCGCCGAGCCAGCGCAATTTTTTCTTCCGCGCGTTCAACGCGGTCTATGATCCCTTCGAGCGCGCCTATGCGCGGCTGATTACTCGCGTGGCGACCGGCTTCCTCCCGATCGAGGACCAGGGCTATGTGCTGGTGACGGTGCAATTGCCGGACGGCGCGTCGCTGGTGCGCACCAAGCGCGTGCTCGATCAAGTCAGCGAGATCGCCGGCAAAAATCCCGCAGTTGCCAACGTGACCGCGATTACCGGCGTCTCCGCGCTCGACAACAACTCGACGCTGGCCAATGCCGGCGTCGCCTATGTCATATTCAAGGATTGGAGCGAGCGCGGCAAGGGCGAGGACTTGCGGTCGCTGCTCCAGCAGTTCAATCGCGACTTCGCCGCGATCGAGCAGGCGCGCATCGTGGTGTTCCCACCGCCGCCGATCCAGGGCATCGGCAATGCCGCCGGCTTCGCCATGCAGCTCGAGCTGCGCGACGGCAGCTTCGATCTCACCAAGTTGCAGACCACGACCAATACCGTGATCAAGGACGCCCAAACGCAAAGCGGATTGCAGCGGGTGACGAGCTCATTCCGCTCCACCGTGCCGCAGCTCAAGGTCGAGGTGGATCGAGCCAAGGCCGAGACGCTGCAGGTGTCGATCGACGACGTGTTCGCGACGCTCGGCGCCTATCTTGGCTCGAGCTACGTCGACCAGTTCAACAAATTCGGCCGCGTCTTCCAGGTCTATGTGCAGGCGGATTCGAAGTTCCGCCTGCGCCAGCAGGACATCGAGCAGCTTCCGGTTCGCAACAAGCAGGGCGCCATCATCCCGATTGGGACCATGATTCACATCACCCCGATCGTCGGGCCGTCCTTGCTCAGCCTTTACAACTTCTATCCGTCTTCGACGGTGATGGGACTCCCGGCGGCGGGCTTCAGTTCCGGCCAGGCGATGACGCTGATGGAGCAGATCGCCGACAAGGCCTCGCCCCCCGGCATCGGGTGGGAATGGACAGCGATGTCGTACCAGGAGAAGCTCGTCGGCAACCAAATTTACTACATCTTCGCGTTCGCCATGCTGCTGGTCTATCTGGTGCTGGCCGGCCAATACGAGAGCTGGTTCATGCCGATCGCGGTGCTGCTGGCGGTGCCGCTCTCGCTGGTGGGGCCGGTGGTAGCGCTCAGGGGGCTTGGCCTCGACAACAATCTCTACACGCAGATCGGTCTCGTGCTGCTGATCGCGCTCTCGGCCAAGAACGCGATCTTGATCGTCGAAGTGGCGCGCGAGCGGCGCATATTCGACGGCAATCCGATCATCGAGGCGGCGCTGGAGGCGGCGCGCGCCCGCTTCCGTCCCATCCTCATGACCTCTTTCGCCTTCATCCTCGGAGTGATGCCGCTGGTGCTCGCCACCGGCGCCGGCGCCAGTTCACGCAAGTCGATCGGCATCGCGGTGTCCAGCGGCATGCTCGCCTCGACCTGCCTGGCGGTGCTGTTCGTGCCGTCGTTCTTCGTCGTGGTTCGACGTTTCGAGGAATGGCGCGCCGCGCGCAAAGCCCCGGCCGCGGCAAAGGCGGCCCCTGCCGAGTGAAATCCGACCGGGTGAGAGGAGACACGTCCCATGGCTGAGCTGTCGGAAGATGAGGTTATCGAAATCCTTGGGCCGGTGAGCGACGCGCTCGCGGCCGAAATCATCGCGACCGGTATCGACCGAGCGGGCCTGGTGGCGGCGCGGGATCGCGTCATACGGGACC
>VAZL01000526.1:0-3143 GCA_005883445.1 Alphaproteobacteria bacterium
CGCCGGCTTCAAGGCGGTGTCAAGATTATCAGGCGTGACCGGCCCGATCAGCTTATAGGCGATGCGACCGTCGCGACCGATGACGAAGGTCTCGGGTACCCCGTACACCCCCCATTCGATGGCCGCGCGGCCGTTGTCGTCAGTGCCGTTGGCGGCAAACGGATTGCCATAGCGGCCGAGAAACCGCCGCGCATTGTCGGCCTGGTCCTTGTAATTGATGCCCACCACGCGCACGCGCGGGTCCGCCGCCAGCGTCAACAGCAGCGGCGCTTCGTCGCGACACGGTACGCACCACGACGCCCACACGTTGAGCACCGTCACTTGGCCCTTGAAATCCGCGCTGTCGACACCGGGCACCGGCTTGCCCTCGCGCGCGAGGCCGGCCAGCGGCGGGAGGTCGGTGCGCGGGGCAGGGTGTCCGATCAAGGCCGAGGGAATGCGCGAGGGGTCGCCAGCACCGAGCCGCAGCACGAACAGCGCCGCGAGTGCAAGAAAGGCAATGAGCGGAATGAATACGATCATCCGGCGCCGCCACGCGCCCACATCCTTGTCGACCGGGTTCTTTTCAGCCGGCTTCTTTTCGATCACGCTCACGACTTCTCCTCATTCATACGCTCCGAGCGCCGAGCGATGCCCTGCGCGTCGAAGGCGTCCAGCATGCGGCTCAGGTGCCGGCGGTCGAACACGATCCAGGCGACCAGTCCCGCCACGATGGCGATCGCGGCCGCATACGCAGTCACGATGAACGCGGCATGTGGACCGAGATTCATCGTCAGAATCCCGCGCGCGCGTCGGCCCGCATCATCATCATGGTACGCACGCGCCGCCGCAGGATCTCGTTGCGCATGGCGGCCAGATGCAGCGTCAGGAACAACAGCGTGAACGCAACGAGCATGACGATCAGCGGCACCAGGATGGCGGGATGAATCGTCGATCCGTCCAGGCGCAGCACCGAGGCCGGTTGGTGCAGCGTGTTCCACCAATCCACCGAGAACTTGATGATGGGAATATTGATCGCGCCGACGAGCGTGAGAACCGCGGCCGCCCGGGCGGCCCGCGTGGGATCATCGATCGTCCGCCACAACGCGATCACGCCAAGATACATCAGCAACAGGACCAGCACCGAGGTCAGCCGCGCATCCCAGACCCAGTAGGTGCCCCACATCGGCCGGCCCCACAGCGAGCCGGTGACGAGGCACATCAGCGTGAACGCCGCGCCGATCGGCGCCGCGGCCTTGGCGGCGACGTCGGCGAGCGGATGCCGCCACACCAGCGTGCCGAGCGCCGCCAAGCTCATCACGCCCCAGCCGATCATCCCCAACAGCGCCGCCGGTACGTGGATGAACATGATCTTGACGGTGGCGCCCTGCTGATAGTCGTCGGGCGCCATCGCCGCCTGATAGAAGCCGATCAGCAGCAGGATCGCGGTCGCGCCCGCCAGCCACGGCAGCACGCGCGCCGTCAGCGACAGGAATTTGGTGGGATTGGCGAGGTCGATCAGCGTCATGGCATCCTGATAATGGGGCTGGCCGTCGCAAGCAATTGGCTCAACCCTTGCCGCAGCGCGAGCGCTGCGGCCACGGGACCGATCACGAGGCTGATCAGCGTCAGGGCGCAGAGAATACTAAACGGGGTGCCGAACGGGATCGGCCCGACGATCGCCGCGTTCGATGCCGCGACGCCGAAGATCAGGATGGGGACCGTCAACGGCAGCACCAGGATCGCGAGCAGGAGACCGCCGCGCCGCAGCGCCACGGTGAGAGCTGCGCCGATGAGGCCGATGAAGGTCAGCGCCGGCGTGCCCACGAGCAAGGTGAGTGCAACGGCGGCGGTCGCCTTCGGGTCGAGGTTGAGCAGCAGCCCGAGCAGCGGCGCCGCAACGACGAGCGGTAGGCCGGTGGTGAGCCAATGCGCCAGCGCCTTGGCGGCGACCGCGAGTTCGAGCGGCACGCGGGCGGTCAGGATCAGGTCGAGCGAGCCATCCTCATGATCCATGGACACCAGGCGGTCGAGTGCGAGCAGGCTCGCGAGCAGTGCGCCGAGCCAGAGAATCGCTGGTCCGATGCGCGCAAGCAGCGCGAGGTCGGGGCCGATAGCGAACGGCACCAGCGTCACCACGATGAGAAAGAACAACACGCCGATCAATGCGCCGCCGCCGACGCGCACGGCGAGCCGCATGTCGCGGACGAGAAGCGCGGAAAGGGCAGTCATTGCGGTATCCGCTGATTCGGCCGCCCCAGGGGGAGTTCCTTCGCCCCGTCCAATCCGATCGGTCCATGGGTGGCGGCGACGATCAGTCCGCGGCCGGCGAGATGGGCGCGCATGAGGTCGGCCAGCATCGCTTGCGCCGCCGCGTCGAGGGTCGAGGTCGGTTCATCGAGCAGCCAGATCGGCCGCTCGACCGCGATCAGCCGCGCAAGCGAGAGGCGGCGCCGTTGTCCGGCGGAGAGATAGATCGCAGGCAGCTGGGCGAGCCCGTCGAGGCCGACGGCGGCGAGGGCGACGTCGCGCTTTCCCGCGCCGCCGCCGAGAAAACATGCCCAGAAATCGAGGTTTTCCCGCACCGAGAGCGACGACTTCAATGCGTCCTGATGGCCGAGATAGTGGGCGTGCTCGCCGATGGTCAGCTCCAAATCACGGCCGTCGAGTTCGAGCCGTCCTTGCTGCGGTCGCACCAGGCCCGCCACCAAGCGAAGCAGGGAGGATTTGCCCACCCCATTGGGGCCGGTCACCAGCAGTGCCTCGCCCGCGCCAACGGTAAAGCTCAAGCCGCGGAAGACCTCGCGGCCCCCCCTGATGCAGGCGAGGTCGGACCCGACGAGCCGCATCACCTACCGCCCCCCGGCGCCCGTCGTCGCTGAAGCCACGACTTTCGCCGCAACCCCATCGTTGGACGACCTCCGTCGACCGCGTGTTGGGTCCGGACAGGGGGCGGAAAAATCCCTGATTCTATGCCCATGTCGTTGGCAAGCGTCGATTTTCTGGAACGGCGCAAAAAAAGACCCTATAAGCCATCGTCCCGCGCCCACTATCAACCCGCGCAGGACTCGCGACCGG
The DNA here is from genome assembly GCA_005883445.1 of Alphaproteobacteria bacterium. Classification (GTDB taxonomy): domain Bacteria; phylum Pseudomonadota; class Alphaproteobacteria; order Rhizobiales; family Xanthobacteraceae; genus VAZQ01. The sequence goes on from VAZL01000526.1 coordinate 3,058, forward strand.
TGACGGGGAAGCACTTCCGGTAGTTTCATACCGTAGAGCCGCTCCTCTCCCGGTTGGATGGGAACCGACCACGATGACGTCACTCG
>VAZL01000526.1:3150-18602 GCA_005883445.1 Alphaproteobacteria bacterium
CGCCTATTACAGCCTGCCGACCGCGGAGAAGAATGGCCTCAAGAGTATCTCGCGGCTGCCGTTCTCCATGAAGGTGCTGCTGGAGAATCTGCTGCGGAACGAGGATGGCCGCACGATCACCAAGGAGGACATCCAGGCGGTTGCGCGGTGGCTCAAGACTAAGACCTCCGAACGCGAGATCGCCTTTCGCCCGGCGCGCGTCTTGATGCAGGACTTCACCGGGGTGCCGGCGGTCGTCGATCTCGCCGCCATGCGCGACGCCATGAAGATGCTTGGCGGCGACCCCAAGAAGATCAATCCGCTCGTTCCGGTCGATCTCGTCTGCGATCACTCGGTGGCGGTCACGTTCTTCGGCACCAACAGCGCGGTCAAGAAGAACGTCGAGGAGGAATATCGGCAAAACCGGGAGCGGTACGAATTCCTCAAATGGTCGCAAAAATCGTTCGACAACTTCCGCGTCGTGCCGCCCGGCACCGGCATCTGTCACCAAGTCAATCTCGAATATCTGTCGCAGACGGTGTGGAGCAAAAAGGACAAGGTCAAAGTCGACGGCAAGCCGGTTGTGATGGACGTCGCCTACCCGGACACGCTGGTCGGAACCGATTCCCACACCACAATGGTCAATGGCCTGGCCGTGCTCGGTTGGGGCGTCGGCGGCATCGAGGCGGAGGCGGCGATGCTGGGCCAACCCTATTCGATGCTGTTGCCGGAGGTGATCGGCGTGAAGCTCACCGGCAAGCTGAAGGAGGGCGTGACCGCGACCGATCTCGTGCTCACCGTCACCCAGATGCTGCGCAAGCGCGGCGTCGTCGGCAAGTTCGTGGAATATTTCGGCCCCGGCCTTGCCAATCTCTCGATCGCCGATCGTGCCACGATCGGCAACATGTCGCCCGAATACGGCGCGACCTGCGGCTTCTTCCCGGTCGACGACGATACGCTGAAGTATCTTGCGGACACCGGCCGCCCGCCCGCGCACCTCGACTTGGTGGCCGCCTACAGCAAGGCTCAGGGCATGTACCGCACCAAGTCGACGCCGGATCCGATCTTCACCGACGTGCTCAAGCTCGAATTGTCGCAGGTCGAACCGTCGCTGGCAGGACCCAAGCGTCCGCAGGACCGAGTCGCGCTCAAGGACGTCAAGGCCGGCTTCGCCATGGCGATGGAGAAAGAATTCAACAAAGGCGGCGACGGGGGCAAGGACATCTTCGACCTCCATCCGTCGCTCGCTACCTCACTCGACAAGAACTTCTCCAAGGCCGGCTCGTCGAAGCGGATACCGGTCGAAGGCCGCCAGCACGACCTCGGCCACGGCGACGTCGTCATTGCCGCGATCACCTCCTGCACCAACACCTCGAACCCGAACGTCATGGTCGGCGCCGGGCTGCTCGCGCGCAAGGCGGTGGCAAAAGGCTTGAGCGTCAAGCCGTGGGTTAAGACCTCACTGGCGCCGGGTTCGCAGGTGGTCGCCGACTATCTCGACAAGTCCGGGCTGCAAAAGGACCTCGACAAACTCGGCTACAATCTCGTCGGCTTCGGCTGCACCACCTGCATCGGCAATTCCGGTCCGCTCGCGCCCGAGATTTCCAAGGCGATCAACGACAAGGATCTCGTCGCCGCTGCCGTGCTCTCCGGCAACCGCAATTTCGAAGGCCGGGTCAACGCCGACGTGCGCGCCAATTACCTGGCCTCGCCGCCGCTGGTCGTTGCTTATGCGCTCGCGGGCTCGATGTATTCCGATCTGGTGAAGCAACCGCTGGGCCTCGATAAAAAGGGCAAGAAGGTGTTCCTCAGGGACATTTGGCCGTCGAGCCGCGAGATCAACGGCGTCATACGCAAGACGCTGAACAAGCAGATGTTCACCAAGAAATATGCCGACGTTTTCAAGGGCGACTCCCATTGGCGCAGCATCAGCGTGAAAGGCGGATTGACCTACAACTGGGACCGGAAATCGACTTACGTGCAGAACCCACCCTATTTCGTCGGCATGGGGCGCCACCCGGCTCCGCTCAGCGATATCGTGGACGCGCGCGTGCTCTGTCTGCTGCTCGATTCGATCACCACGGACCACATCTCGCCGGCGGGCTCGATCAAGATCGATTCACCGGCGGGCAAGTATCTCGTCGAGCACAAGGTCAAGCCGCCCGATTTCAACCAGTACGGCACTCGCCGCGGCAATCACGAGGTGATGATGCGCGGCACTTTCGCCAACATCCGTCTCAAGAACCAGATGGTGCCGGGCGTCGAGGGCGGCGTGACCGTCCACTATCCCTCACGCCAGCGCATGCCGATCTACGACGCCGCCATGCGCTACAAGAGCGACAGGGTTCCGCTCGTCGTTTTCGCCGGCAAGGAATACGGCAGCGGATCCTCGCGCGACTGGGCGGCCAAGGGACCCAACCTGCTCGGCGTGCGCGCGGTCATCACCCAATCGTTCGAACGCATTCATCGCTCGAACCTGATCGGTATGGGTGTGCTGCCGCTGTGCTTCGAGGAAGGCACATCCTGGCAGTCGCTCGGTCTCAGGGGCAACGAACAAGTGACGATCCGTGGGCTGCACGGCGAGATCAAACCGCGCCAGCGCATGATCGCTGAAATCGTCGCCGCCGATGGCGGCCTCAAGCGCGTCCCGCTCGTTTGCCGCATCGATACACTCGACGAGCTCGATTATTTCAAGCACGGTGGCATATTGCATTACGTGCTGCGGCATCTGGTGGCGGGCTAGTGCCCCGAACCCGAAGTTCGCGCACACCGTGCGGCAAATGCGGTCGCGAACTTCGGGTTCAAAAGGGGCACTAGAATTATAGGGTTGCTAGTGGTCCTTAGATTCCGAAGTTCGTATCTGAAGGTGCCGCGAGTGCTTACGAACTTCGGAATCGGACCACTAGAGCCTCGATCGGCTCACCTCGAATTGAGTGGCGGGTGATCGAGGGGCTGACTATGACTCCCGGCGGAGGGGGAAAACGGAAACTGGTCGAAAGGGCGGGAAGGACCGGAATGGTACGTTGTTGCCTCGCCTATGCGGTGATTGTCGTTTATTCCGCCGCGGCGCCGTATTCATTCGCGCAGGCTGAGCCACGCGCCGTCATCGAGCTGTTCACGAGTCAAGGCTGCTCATCCTGCCCGCCAGCGGACCAATTGCTCGGGGAGCTCGCGGATGATCCTTCGCTCGTCTCCGTCAGCGTGCCCGTCGACTATTGGGACTATCTCGGGTGGAAGGACACGCTGGCCGATCCCCGCAACACTGCCCGCCAAAAGGCATACGCGCATGCGCGCGGCGACGGTCAGGTCTACACGCCGCAGGTGGTGGTGAACGGCAGCCTCCACGCCCTTGGCAGCGACAAAGCCGCGATCGAGCTTGCCATCGCTGCGAGTCGGAAGAACGGCGCGATGTCCTTGCTGCCGACGCTCGCGCTCACCGATGGACGGCTCACCGTCAGCGTTCCCGACGCCGCGGATTTCCACACGGGTGCCGAGGTCTGGCTGTTCGGGCTGAGCAGGAGCGCTACCGTCGCCATTGGGCGCGGCGAAAACAAAGGTCGCGCGATCACCTACCACAACGTCGTGCGGCGGTGGGTCAAGCTCGGCGATTGGACCGGCAAGGCCAATTCGTGGAGCCTCCCCGTGCAGACGCTCAAGGGCGCTAACATCGACGAAGCGGCTGTATTGGTGCAGAGCGGCACGTCGGAGAAGCCGAAGACGATCCTCGGCGCAACGCTCGCGGCGATCCACTAAGCGGACGACCGGACGACACGGGAGCGAGCCTGCGCGCTCGGTCCTCGCGTGCCTATCGTGCAATGAAAAAAGGGCCGGCTCGAGCCGGCCCGAAAGTCATTTGGGATTGAACCGTACGCGGAACGCATACTCGCACTGAGCGGGCCCGATCCGCCCTGAACTCCGGGGGGCTGGGGGGCTGAAGAATCCGGCACTCCAAGGCAAGACCGGGCCCTGAGGCAACAGTCTGCCTACTCGCATTCCAGCTTGGCGCGTGCTTGACCGGAATTGGGCAGTATTATGATTCCATTAACGAATCCGTGATGATCGCCGGTCACTATGTCGCGGTCGTGCGAGCCCGCGGGGGGAACTCCCATTCGCTCTTGCCGATACTTGCGTCCGGCGCGATCATTGCCGTCACCGACATGTCACATGGAAGGAGGCGCCGGATGAGCTACGGCGATACCGAGCCGAGCGAGTTCCATGGGGGCGAGGCCCGGGGCGCGTTGCCCCTCGCCCCCGTAAACCGAGTCACTTTCGACCGGCGCGAACTCAACCGCATTTTCGGACTTTACGGTCGCAAGGTTGCCGCCGGCGAATGGCGTGATTACGCCATCGACTTTCTCAAGGACCGCGCAGTGTTCTCCGTGTTCCGCCGCGCCGCGGAAGTTCCCGTCTATCGCATCGAGAAAAGTCCGAAGCTCGCGCGCCGACAAGGTGCCTACAGCGTAATCTCGGCGACAGGTTTGATCGTGCGCCGCGGCCACGAGCTCGACCCGGTACTACGCGCGATCGACCAATCGCTGAGCGTGGTGGCGGGCTGACGGTCGTCGCGGACGAGCGCTACGGCATCGCCGTCGCGCCGGTCCCGAGCGGCCGCTGCATCAAGACGCTGTCGAGCCAGCGGCCGAACTTGAAGCCGACATTGTCGAACGTGCCGACCATCCGAAAGCCGGCGGCGCGATGCAGCTCGATCGAACCGGCGTTGGCGGAATCTCCGATGACCGCGATCATTTGCCTGAAGCCGCCGACTTCCGCGTCAGCGATCAGCCGCGCGAGCAGCGCGCGGCCGACCCCGCGCCGCTGCGAGGACGGCGCCACATAAATCGTGTCCTCGACGCTCCAGCGATAGGCCGCGCGCGCGCGATAGGGACCGGCATAGGCGTAACCCGCGATCTCGGCGTCGAGCTCCGCCACCAGGTAGGGATAGCCGCCGGCCCGAAGCGCCTCGTAGCGCCGCGCCATTTCGCGCTCATCGGGAGGCTCGATCTCGAACGATGCGGTGCCGTGCCGCACCGCGTCGTCGTAAATTCGCGTGATCGCTGGGAGGTCGCGCGGTTCAGCGGGACGAATAGGAATCGGGGCGGCCATGGAGCAGACGACGGATGCGGGTGACGGAAGAATAGCCCGTCCACGGTCCGCTGTCCGGCTCGCGTCGTGCAAACGCGACGGCGCCCCGGCTCATCGCCGGGGCGCCGCTGGCCAACTATCGTTCCGCTCGCTCAGCGACGGTCGCCGAGGAAGCGCAACAAGAACAGGAACAGGTTGATGAAGTCGAGATAGAGCGAGAGCGCGCCCATCACCGCCTTGCGACCGACGACGGTGCCGTCTTCCATCGGGTCATACATTTCCTTGATCCGCTGGGTATCCCACGCGGTCAGGCCCGCGAAGATCAGCACGCCGACGGCGGAGATCACGAAGTCGAGCCCGGTGCTCTTGAGGAAGAGGTTGACGAGCATGGCGATGATCAGCCCGATCAGTCCCATCATCAGGAACGATCCCATCGCCGAGAGGTTACGCTGCGTGGTGTAGCCATAAAGGCTCAGCGCTCCGAAAGCGGCAGCCGAGATGAAGAACACCCGCGTGATCGAGGCGCCGGTATAGGTCAGGAAGACCGACGACAGCATCACTCCCAGCAGGGCGGCGTAGACCATGAATAGCGCGAGCGCGGTCGAGGGCTCGAGCCGGTCAATGCGCCAGCTGATGAGAAAGACCAATCCCAGCGTTCCGAGAAACAGGACCAGCACCGCTGGTCCGCTGAAGATCATCTGGCCGAACGAGGTTAATCCGACGATCGCGCCGTTGGCATTGGTGACGACGGCCGCCTGGAACGTCAGCCAAGAGGCGATCCCCGTGAGCGCGACGCCCATGGCCATGTAGTTGTAGACGCGGATCATGTAGGCCCGCAGGCCCTGATCGATCGCAACCGCCCGGTCCGCACCGACGCCGCGTCTGGCAGCCGCGTAGTTCCGGTCGAAATCCGACATGGAAGTCACCTTTCTCTCATTCCGACCCCGCGGCCGGATCATATGGCGCCCACCGGCAGAACGGGTGGCGTCCGATGCGCGGAATCTAGTGCGGGATTGGTTCCGGCGCCAGATGCCGCAAAGGGGATTTGTTGCCGCCAGCTCTCCGGCGGCACCGATCCCAGGCTGATTACAGTCTAGCAATGTGACGGCGGCGCGACGTGACGGCGGGGCGCGGCGTGTTGTCGCTTGATGGGCAGCTTTGCCGAACGCGTTCTATAGGTTGCGGAGCACGGCGGCCGGCTTCTGGCCGAGTGCTGTGAAAGTCCCAATGAGTCCAAGCACCACGGTCGCCGCAACTGCACCGGCGGCGGCCACAAGCAACGGGCCGGGCGGCCAAGCGAAGGACAGATTCATCACTCTGACGATAACGAAAGCGGCGGCTGCCGAACCGGCCGCTATGCCGAACACCGCGGTGGCCAGGCCGAGGGCGAGATATTCGAGCGCATAGGCCGAGAGCAGCCGCATGCGCGTCGCGCCAACGGTCTTGAGGATTACCGCATCATAGACGCGGTGCCGGTGACCCGCCGCGAGCGCTCCGCCCAGCACCAGCACCGCTACGAGCAACGTGAGCACGCTCGCCCCGCGGATTGCCAGCGCCAGGTTCGAGACGATCTGACCGACCGCATCGAGGGCGTCGCGCACCCGCAAGATGGTAACCGTCGGGAAGGCATCGGCCACTGCTCTGAGCAGGGCGACCTCCTCGTCGGTCGTGCTGCCGCCGGGATACGTGAGGGTGGCGATATGACTGTGCGGCGCGCCTCGGAAGGTGGCGGGCGAGAATACCATGACGAAGTTGATGCCGAGGTTCTGCCAATCGACCGCGCGCAGATTGGCGACTGTCGCGGTGAGGTTGCGGCCGAGGACGTTGACGGTGACAGCGTCGCCGAGCTTGAGGCCGAGCCCATCCGCGATGTGTTTCTCGAACGAGACCAGCGGCGGGCCTTGGTAGTGCGGCTGCCACCACTCTCCTTCAACCAGGCGCGAGCCCGCAGGGATGTTGTCTCCATAAGTGATGCCGCGATCGCTCTGCAGCGCCCAGGTCGCGTCGGGGGGCGGCCTCAAGTCTTCGGCAGGGACGCCGTTCGCCGCCACAATGCGTCCACGCAGCATTGGCACGCGCTCGAGCGCGGCGCGCGGGACGCGCGCGCGGATGAAGGCGTCGAACGTTTCGGCATCGGCGGCCGGGATGTCGACGAAATAGAACGACGGCGCCTTGTCCGGCAACGCCGCCAGGAATTGGCGGCGCAGATTGCTGTCGACCGCGATCACGGTGACCAGGACGGCAAGCCCCAAGCCGAGCGACAGCACGACGCTTGGCGCAAGCGCGCCGGGGCGGTGGATGTTGGCAATGGCGAGCCGAACGATCGGCGAGCGCGGGCGCGGCAGGCGGCGCGCGGTCAGGATGATGAGCGCCGCCACCAAGCGCAGCAGCACGAATACGGCGGCCGCAGCCCCCACGAACATCGCAGCAATGCGCCGGTCATAGGCGAGCTCGACCGCGAGCATCGCGAGCGTGCAACCGAGGAGAACCGTTGCCACGATATAGCGCCGGCGCGGCCAGCGTAGGTCGCTCGCGACCTCGTCACGGAACAAAGCCGAGACCGGCACGTCGTGTGCGCGCCCGAGCGGCCACAAGGCGAAAGCGGCGGCGGTGAGCAGGCCGTAAAGGAGCGCCAGCGCAAGCTCGCCGGGATGCAGCGCCGGCGCAATCGGCAAGGGCAACACGGTGCCGAAAGTCCAGGCAATGAGAAATGGCAAGGCCGCGCCGATTGCGAGGCCCGGCAGCGCGCCAAGGCCGGCCAGCACCAGCACCTGGGTGAGATAAATTCCGAACACGCGCGCGCCGGTCGCGCCCAGCGCCTTGAGCGTGGCGATGACCTCGCGTCGGCGGTCGAGATGGCCCTTGACCGCGTTGGCCACACCCACTCCTCCGACCAGCAGCGCGGTCAGTCCAACCAACGTCAGATACTGAGTAAAGCGCTCGACGTTGCGTTCGAGCGAGGGTGAAGCGTTGGCGCGCGAACGCACTTCCCAGCCGGCCTCCGGCAATTGGGCTTGCGCCGCCGCCGTCACCGCGCGCACGGCCGTGTCGGTTGCATCGTTGTCGGGCAGCCGTAAGCGATAATGCCAGCGCACGACGCTTCCGGGTTGCAGCAGGCCGCTTGTGCGCAAGGCCGTTTCGCTGACGAGCAGGCGCGGACCGAAGCCGATGCCGCCGGCGAGCTTGTCGGGCTCCGATGTCAGCACCGCGCGAATTTCGATTACGGCCGAGCCAAGCGTGATGCGCGTGCCCGGCTTGAGATCGAGCCGCGCGAGCAGCGCGGGGTCGGCAGCGGCGCCGAATGCTCCCTCGCGTTGCGCGAGCGGATAGGCAGCATCGACCGCCTTGACCTCGACCAACGCCGTACGCCCGTCTTGCGTGCGCGCCATGGCGCGCATGGTGGCAGCGACCGATAGGCGGCCGCGGCGGTCGATAAACGCCCGCTCGTCGGCGCTTGCTTCGCGCAGGCTGAGAGAGAATGCCAGGTCGCCGCCGAGGATGACGCGCCCTTCACGCGCGAGTCCGTCCGCAAGTCCCGATGCGGCAGAACCCACGCCGGCAATTGCCATGACTCCCAGCGCGATGCAGGCGACAAACACATAGAATCCGCGCAAGCCTCCGCGCAATTCGCGCGCCGCAAAACGCAGGGGTAGCGGACTGCTACTTCGGCCCGGAGAAAGCGACGTCGACAGCGCAGCGTTCACGACTGCGCCTCCACCTCGACACGCTTCGGCGCAGTTTCAATTCGCCCCGAGCGTAGCCGCACCACACGGTCGCAGCGCGAGGCGAGCGCGGCATCGTAGGTGACGAGCACGAGCGTGGTGCCGCGTTGCGCATGTCCTGCGAACAGAAGATCGATGATCTCCGCCCCGGTGGCCTCGTCGAGGTTGCCGGTCGGCTCGTCGGCGATGAGGATGGCTGGGTTTGGCGCGAGCGCGCGGGCAAGCGCGACGCGTTGCTGCTCGCCGCCGGAAAGCTCGGCCGGATAGTGGTGCTGCCGCTCGCTCAAGCCGACCGCGGCAAGTTCGCGTGCGGCGCGCTCGTGGGCATCACCGAGCCCGGCAAGCTCCAGCGGCACCGCGATGTTTTCCAGCGCCGTCATGGTGGGAATGAGATGGAAGGATTGAAAAACGATGCCCACATTGCGCCCGCGGAAACGCGCCAGCGCGTCTTCGCTCAGTGTGCCTAGCGCCTCACCGGCGACCACCACCGAGCCGGTGTCGGCGCGCTCCAACCCGGCCGTGACCATGAGCAAGGTCGACTTGCCCGAGCCCGACGGTCCGACCAAGCCGATTGCCTCGCCGCGGCCTATATGCAGGTCGATGTCTTTGAGGATATGAACGCGGGCCGCGCCCCGCCCGAGCGACAGATTGACACCGCTGAGCGCAATCGCCGGGTCTAGGCGCCCTGACGCTGAGGTGTCGTGCATGTTCCGTTGCTCTTTGATGCCTTCGTTTGTGGGCAGGTCGGCGCTGCCTCGGTCATATGGGACTTGGCGGGGGTGGGTCCAGACATTTGCGCTGGTTGCGATGATGCTGGGGCTCGCCGTCGCGATGCGCGTGTCGGTCGCTGCCGCAAACGATCGGCCAGTGCGAATCGTGGTCTTGGGCGATTCGCTCACCGCCGGCCTCGGCCTGCGCGCCGACGAAACCTTTTCGGTCAAGCTCGAACGGGCGCTCAGGGCCAAGGGCCTCGCGGTCGAGGTCGCCAATGCGGGGGTCTCCGGCGATACCGCTTCCAATGGGCTCGCCCGCCTCGACTGGTCGGTGCCGGAGGGGACCGATGCCGTCATCGTCGAACTCGGTGCCAACGACATGCTGCGCGGGATCAATCCGAAGGTCACGCGCCAAGCGCTCGCGGAGATCGTGCGCCGCCTCGCCGTCCGGCACATGGCCGTACTGCTCGCCGGCATGCGGGCCGCGCCCAATCTCGGCTCCGACTATGGGCGCGATTTCGAAGCGATCTATGCCGAACTCGCCGCCCGCTACGGTCTTCTGCTTTATCCGTTCTTCCTCGACGGCGTTGCCGGTGAAGCCGGGCTCAATCAGCGCGACGGCCTTCATCCGACCGCCGCTGGCATCGACGCGATCGTCGCCCGCATCCTGCCAAAGGTCGAGGAGCTTGTGGGCCGTGCGCGCGACAAACGTGTCATGTAAGCGCCACTTGAGGCGTGCGAATCTCCGCGAGTCGTCATATATGCACATGCAGGACTGCCGTTATTCTCATGCCGCGCCTCTTCACCGGTCTCGAAATTCCTTTCGATGTTGGCCAGTCGCTGTCCCTGCTCCGTGGCGGGCTACCGGGTGCGCGCTGGATCGACCCCGAGAACTATCACGTGACGCTGCGCTTTATCGGCGACGTCGATGACGTTATCGCGCACGAGGTCGCGTCCATGCTGGGCAGGGTGCGCCGGGAGGCGTTCGAACTGCGGGTGGACGATCTCAAATCCTTCGGCGGGCGCAGGCCGCGCGCGATCGTGGCCACGCTCGCGGCGCAGCAGGCTTTGATGGAGCTCCAGGCCGAGCACGAACGGCTGATGCAGCGGGTCGGGCTTGAGCCGGAGGGACGCAAGTACACGCCGCATGTTTCGCTGGCGCGCCTGCGCGAATCATCGAACCGGCAGGTCGCGGACTATTTGGCGTTGCGTGCGCCGTTTCGCTCGCCGCCGTTCAAGGTCTCGCGCTTCGTGCTGTTCTCGTCGCGGGCGTCGATCGGCGGCGGGCCCTACGTGGTCGAGGCGGCGTATCCGCTCGCGGCCTGACGCCGCGTCGGGCGTCCACTGGGGTGCGAACTAGATCGGTTTGAGCAGCCGTGACTGCACGTCGAAGATGGCGGTGGCGAAGCCGTGGCCGTCGGCGATAATTTCGCGTATCAACGAGAGCGGCGTCGGCCGGGGGGCGGCGACTTCGCCGACCACGCTCGAAAAATCGAAGCTGAGCTCGGCATCGTATTTGCGGGCGAGCTGCTGCATGCGCTTGTTGTCGGCGAGGCAGGCCATGTGCAGGAACTTGAGGCCACGGTTGCGCGCGGCGAGCAGCGTGCGCTCGAGCAGCATGGAGCCGACCCCGTGGCTCTGCCACGGCCTCTCGATCGAGAACGCGACTTCGGCTTCACGCGTCACGGGCGATCCGACCTGCCGCAGCTCCGCAGCGCCGCGCAGCGTGTCGTCGACGAAGAAGCCATGAATAAGCGCGTCGATGCCGAATGAAAGATCGGCATAGTCGCGCACGAACTGGTCCGATACCGCGCCGGCGAAACGGTTGCGGCGGCTGGCCGCATCAAGACGCAACAGGTGGTCGCGGTAACGTTCGGATTCGCCGATCCACAATTTGCGGATCGATCCGCCGCGGGGCAACGGGTGGCGCATGAGCAACTCCTCTGGGGTTGAGGCTGCGAATCATATTGCGCTGCAATATAAGCCGGACCATGGCATCGGGGTTTGTGCTAATCACAATTAAGTCAATGACTTTTAATAGTAAAATTACATAGCTGCCATGCGCTCCGTCCAATTCTGGTGCGACTTTACCGCAACGCAGTATGCGGTCCCCGGCTCTCTGGCCGCGGACGAAGCGAATGAAATCGGCGGCTCAAGGCGATGCACAGCTGGGGCCAGAGGCGAGACGGGGCCGCGCTCGAACAGCGCCTGATCGCGAGCGCGGAGCCTGTCCGAAACTTCGGCTTGCGAGCAGCCGTGCAAGGCCGCTATTCCATCGCCGTCCCGCAACGCTTCTTTCTTCCCGCTCATGTCGGCCTCCGTCTCACTGCAGTATGCGGCGCGCGTTGCCGCCGGGAAGATCGAACGCGACAGCGGCCAGCAGGCGATCGTCGACAGGCTGGCGCAGCTCGAAAAACGACTCGCCGAGCGTCGTCTCGCGCACAAGTCCTCCTCCCTGGGCTGGCTGTTCGGAGCGCGCGAGGCGGAGCTGATCAAGGGTCTCTACATTTTCGGCGACGTCGGCCGCGGCAAGACCATGCTGATGGATCTGTTCTTCGCGGCGTCACCGGTCGTGCGCAAGCGCCGCGTCCATTTTCATGAATTCATGACCGAGGTGCACGAGCGCATTTATGCGCTCCGTCAGCGGGCGAAACTAGGCGAAATCAGCGACGAGGATCCGATCACCCTCGCCGCCGCGGCGATCGCACAAGAGACGTGGTTGCTTTGCTTCGACGAGTTCCACGTCACCGACATCGCCGACGCCATGATTCTTGGGCGACTGTTCAAGCACCTGTTCGAGCTCGGTGTGGTCGTGGTCGCGACATCGAACGTGGCGCCGAGCGAGCTTTACCAGGACGGCCTCAATCGTGCGCTGTTCCTGCCGTTTATCGCGCTCATCGAGAAGCACATGGAGGTTGTGCAGCTCAATGCCCGCGCCGATTTCCGGCTGGAGAAGCTCGGCGGCGCGCCAGTGTGGTACGTTCCCGCCGATCGGGCGGCGGAAGCTGCACTCGATGAGGCCTGGCGGCGCCTGACCGCGGGTCACGCCGGGGAGCCGCAGGATTTGCTGGTGAAGGGGCGCACCGTTCGCGTGCCGCGCGCGGCCATGGGAGTGGCGCGCTTCTCGTTTCACGATCTGTGCCAACAGCCGCTGGCCGCCGCCGACTATCTCAAGATCGCGCGCGAGTACCACACCGTCGTGCTCGATCATATCGCGGTGATGGACTACGAGCGGCGCAACGAGGCCAAGCGCTTTATCATTCTGATCGATACCTTCTACGACCATGCGGTCAAGCTCGTTGCCTCCGCCGAGGCCGAGCCCGACGCGCTCTATGACGCCAACGAAGGCTTCGAGGCGCACGAGTTCAAGCGCACGGCCTCGCGTCTGATCGAGATGCGCTCGGAGGCTTATCTCGCCTTGCCGCACGGCCAGGCGGTCGCGTCGGGATCGACGGAAGGCCTGGTAGAGACGTGAGGAGAGACGGCGGGCGACTTGAAGCGCAGGCCGGAAACGGTCTATGACCCGTTTCGCCGGGGTTTCCGCCGCTCCCCATCCGAGGTTCTTCCGCACATGGCGCGTCCCAAGATTGCATTGATCGGTGCCGGCCAGATTGGCGGCACGCTCGCCCATCTTATTGGCCTCAAAGAGCTCGGCGACGTCGTGCTGTTCGACATCGCGGAAGGCATTCCCCAGGGCAAGGCGCTCGACCTCGTGCAGCATTCACCCGTCGAGGGCTTCGATGCGCGTTTCACCGGCACCAATTCCTACGATGCGATCGATGGCGCCGCGGTGTGCATCGTGACCGCTGGCGTGCCGCGCAAGCCGGGGATGAGTCGCGACGATCTTCTCGGCATCAACCTCAAGGTGATGGAGCAGGTCGGCGCCGGCATCAAGAAATACGCACCCGGTGCGTTCGTGATCTGCATCACCAACCCGCTCGACGCCATGGTGTGGGCGTTGCAAAAGTCCTGCGGCTTGCCCAAGCAAATGGTCGTCGGCATGGCGGGCGTGCTCGACAGCGCGCGCTTTCGTTTTTTTCTCGCCGACGAGTTCAACGTCTCGGTCGAGGACGTGACCGCGTTCGTGCTCGGCGGCCACGGCGACAGCATGGTGCCGCTGATTCGCTATTCGACCGTGGCCGGCATTCCGCTGCCCGATCTCGTCAAGATGAAATGGACCACGCAGGCGCGGCTCGACGAGATCGTCCAGCGAACGCGCGACGGCGGCGCCGAGATCGTCAACCTGCTCAAAAGCGGCTCGGCCTTTTACGCGCCGGCGGCATCGGCCGTCGCCATGGCGGAGAGCTTTCTCAAGGACAAGAAGCGCGTGCTTCCTTGCGCGGCCTATCTCAACGGCGAGTACGGGATCAAGAACCTTTATGTCGGCGTACCCGCCGTGATCGGCGCGAAGGGCGTCGAGCGCATCGTCGAGATTCAGTTGAACGGCAGCGAACGCGCCATGTTCGAAGAGTCGGCCGAGGCGGTCGCAACGCTGGTCGAGGCTTGCAAGAAGATCGCACCGAATCTGGCGAAGTGAGCATGGTCAAGTTCGCGAACGAAGGGGCAGCAACGCTCCGCCCCAGGGGCGCAGAGCAATCAAACTTGCGGGCACTGCGCAAACTGGTCTGCATGCGCTGCATTCGAGACAGTTAAAGGTCCGCATGAACATCCACGAATATCAAGCCAAGGCGGTGCTGCGGGAATTCGGCGTGGCGGTGCCGCGCGGGCATGCGGCTTTTTCGGTCGACGAGGCGGTCAAGGCTGCGGGCGATCTCGGTGCGCCGTTGCTCGTCGTCAAGGCGCAGATCCACGCCGGTGGGCGCGGCAAGGCGGGCGGCGTCAAGCTGGTGAAATCGAAGGAGGACGTGCGCAAGGAGGCCGAGCGCCTGCTCGGCGCGGTGCTCGTCACCCATCAGACCGGCCCACACGGCAAGCAGGTCCACCGCCTCTATATCGAGGAGGGTTCCGCCATCGACCGCGAGTTCTATCTCTCGGCGCTCGTCGACCGCGAGAGTTCGCGCGTCGCCTTCGTGGCTTCGACTGCGGGCGGGATGGAGATCGAGGAGGTTGCGCGCACGCAGCCCGAACAGATCATGACCTTCGCCGTCGACCCCGCGACCGGGATCATGCCGCATCATGGACGGCTGGTGGCGCAGGCGCTTGGGCTGCATGACGATCTTGCCAAGCAGGCAGAAAAACTAGTGAAGCAGCTCTATGTTGCCTTCACCGCCAAGGACATGAGCCTGCTCGAGATCAATCCGCTCGTTGTCACCAAAGGAAAAGAGCTGGTGTGCCTCGACGCCAAGATCGGATTCGACGACAATGCGCTCTACCGCCATCCCGACATCGTGGCGTTGCGCGATCTCACCGAGGAGGACGAGAAGGAGATCGAGGCGTCGAAATACGACCTCAATTACGTCGCGCTCGACGGCACCATCGGCTGCATGGTCAACGGTGCAGGCCTCGCCATGGCGACCATGGATATCATCAAGCTTTACGGCCAAGCACCGGCGAATTTTCTCGACGTCGGCGGCGGCGCCAGCAAGGAGAAGGTTGCGGCCGCCTTCAAGATCATCACCGCCGATCCCAAAGTGCAGGGCATCCTGGTCAACATTTTCGGCGGCATCATGAAATGCGACGTCATCGCCGAAGGCGTGGTCGCGGCGGTGAAGGAGGTGGGCTTGCGGGTGCCGCTGGTGGTGCGGCTCGAAGGCACCAACGTCGAACTTGGCAAAGATATCATCGCGAAATCCAACCTCAACGTCACCTCCGCCGACGATCTCGACGATGCCGCCCAGAAGATCGTCAAGGCGGTGAAAGGGACGTGAGATGATGCCATCCCGAAAACCGCGCGGCGACCTGCCTCCCGCTCGCCCTTTCAGACATTTGTGTGCGGGAGATACATCGAGCCCGCTGCATCGTTGAACGCACGCATGTCCATTCTCATCGACAAGAA
>VAZL01000526.1:18643-19776 GCA_005883445.1 Alphaproteobacteria bacterium
ATGGTTGGTGGCACGTCGCCGGGCAAAGGCGGCACCACCCATCTCGGCCTGCCGGTCTTCAACACCGTGGCGGAGGCGAAGGAGAAGACGGATTGCGACGCGAGCGTGATCTACGTGCCGCCGGCTGGCGCTACGGACGCGATTTGCGAAGCGATCCAGGCCGAAATTTCCCTCATCGTCTGCATCACCGAAGGCATTCCGGTGCTCGATATGGTGAAGGTCAAGCGTGCGTTGTCGGGCGGCAAGTCGCGGCTGATCGGGCCGAACTGTCCGGGCGTGATGACCGCGGGCGAATGCAAGATCGGCATCATGCCGGGCAACATTTTTACGCCCGGCAAGGTCGGCATCGTGTCGCGCTCGGGCACGCTCACGTATGAGGCGGTCTTTCAGACCACGCGCGCCGGGCTCGGGCAGACCACGGCGGTCGGCATCGGCGGCGACCCTGTGAAGGGCACCGAGTTCATCGATGTGCTGGCGATGTTCTTGGCCGACAAGGCGACCGAGGCGATTATCATGATCGGCGAGATCGGCGGCTCGGCGGAGGAGGACGCGGCTCAATTCCTCGCCGACGAAGCCAAACACGGCCGCAGGAAGCCGATGGTGGGATTCATTGCCGGCCGCACCGCACCGCCCGGCCGCCGCATGGGCCACGCGGGCGCCATCATCTCCGGGGGCAGGGGCGACGCCGAAAGCAAGATTGCGGCCATGGAAGCCGCCGGCATTAAGGTCTCGCCGTCGCCGGCGCGTTTGGGCAACACCTTGGCCGAACTGCTGCGGAGGTAAAATGGCAAGGCGCCATCAGGGACATAGCCGCGTGGCCGAGTAAAAAAGCATTGCGACGACCTACCCTGGTGCCTCCGAGAATCGCTTTTGCTCACGACTGTGGCGAACGGGTCACAGCTTATTTCCAGCAGCCAGGCTAAAAAAGGACACGCGCAGGCGCTATCAGGCGCCGGCGTAAGGGGTGGTTCGAGTCGTTGCCGGGGAAATGTTAGGGCAGCGGTTTACCGAGCCGAACACAGGGGATTTGGAATGAAGAGACTCTTCTTTGCTACGACCGCTTTCGTTGTGCTGGCCGCGGCTTCCGCGGGGGCCGCAGACATGTCCGTTTCGCCGGTCTATGCGCCGCCGCC
>VAZL01000527.1:0-16945 GCA_005883445.1 Alphaproteobacteria bacterium
AACGGCAACGCCGCGCCGTCGCGCAGTACCGATTCCGCCTGCGCAGTCGGGCGTCCCGAACGGTCGTTGAGCACGAAGCCCGGCAGCAGCGCGAGCGGCGCGCGGCTTGCCTTCGTCGCCCGCACCAGAACCCGGATTGCCGCCTCCTCCTCGCCCGGATGCACCGGCAGCACGGTGGCCGCGCCGAAGGTCGGAGCAAGCGCCTGCAACACATCGCCAAGACCGTCCGCCCGCCAGATCATCGTGAGGGTCCCGCGCGGACGCAGCAGCCGCGCCGCGGTTTTGATCCACACTGGAAGCGTGCTGCCAGACGCGGCATGGGCGAGACGGCGCCGACCCTCGGGTGAGGCTCTTTGCCGCGCCGGATCATTGAACGGCGGATTCATGAGGACGTGGGCGACCGACTCAGGTCCGAGTCCGGCCGCCGCGAAGGCCCGCGCGGGTGCTGCGACGTCGAGGGCCGTCGACCTCACCCGCGCATTCAGTCCGTTGAGTTGCGCGTTCTCCGCGGCAAGCCGCGCCAGCTCCGCATCGACCTCGACCAGCACGACCTCGGTGCCTTCGACGCGAAGCGCCAGCGCCAGCCCTGCCGCGCCGACGCCGGCCCCGAGGTCGACCGCGCGTTCGCCCGCGCGCGCCGCAGATGCCGCCGCGAGCAGAATTGCGTCATGGCCCACCCGATGGCCCCGTTTCGGTTGCTTGAGCCGCAGCCTGCCGCCGAGCGCGGCATCCTCGGTCACCTCAACGGACATCGGGGCGAAGCTCGTGTCCGAGCCCGGCATCCTCGAGCAATTCGCGCGCATCATCGACACAACATTCGTTGACCAGGATGCGGCGCGGCAGGATGCCGATCGAGCCCTCGAGCACGCTCATGTTCTGATCGAGCACGACGTGGGGGATGCAAGCGGCGTCGAGCAAGGCGCCCACCGCCGAGACCAGCACGGCATCATTGGTGCGCACGAGCTCGCGCCACTTGCCTTCGTCCTGAAACGTGTCGTCGGCTCCAAGCGCGCCCACCGCATCCCCTCCCTCAACCCTGTCGCCGCTCCCACTCCTCGCCCGGCGCCGCCTGCTCCAGATAGGCGATCAGCTTGGCCTCTCGGCGCCCGCGGGTCACCGTGTCGAGCACGAGGCCCGCGACGATCGAGAGGGAGGCCAACAGCATCAGGCCGGTGGAGAGAATTGCCGTCGGAATGCGCGGCACGATGCCTTGCTCGAAATAGGTCACGAAGATCGGAACCGCCAGGCCGATGGAAACGATGGCCAGCGCAATGCCGAGCCCGGAGAAAAAAGCCAGCGGCCGCTCCGAACGGTAAAGATCGACGATGGTGAATAGGATTCGCACGCCATCGCGCCAGGTGCTGAGCTTCGATACCGACCCTTGCGGGCGCGCATAGTAAGGCGTCGGGACCTCGGCCACCGGCAGCTCCAGCTCGAGCGCGTGCACGCAAAGCTCGGTCTCGATCTCAAAGCCTCGCGACAGCACCGGAAACGACTTCACGAACCGCCGCGAGAACACGCGGTAGCCCGAAAGAATATCACTGAAGGGCGCGTGGAAGGTCAAAGCGAAGAAGCCCGCAAGCAGCCGGTTTCCGGTGCGATGACCGAGGCGGTAGGCCGCGTGCTCTTGATCAACGCGCGCCCCGACCACCATGTCGAGACGCTCTTCGGTGAGACGCGCGATCATGGCGCGCGCGCTCGCCGCATCGTAGGTGGCGTCACCATCGACCAAAACGTAGAGGCCCGCGTCGACGTCGGCGAACATTCGCCGCACCACGTTGCCCTTGCCCTGATGCCGCTCGCGCCGCACCAGCGCGCCGGCGGCGCGGGCGACCTCGCCGGTGCGGTCGGCGGAATTGTTATCGTAGACGTAGATCGTGGCCTCGGGCAACGCGGCGCGGAAATCGGCGACCACCTTGCCGATGGTCGCCTCCTCGTTGAAGCAAGGCACGAGGACCGCCACGCTTTGGGCGGCACGCGGCTGCCAGTCCCCAGCGCGTACCGGAATCGCCTTCATCAATTCGCCTCTTTTCGAAACCGTTCGCTCGCGAAGATGTGCGTTTTGGCGCACTTGCCGCGTCACCATAGCGTTTCTATGCTTCCACGTCCTCGCGTTCGGGACCCATTCCGGAGCACGTCTCTTGGCTGTCATCGTCCCGTTTGAAAGCCGTTCACCCGCCACCATTGATCGTCTAAGCGAGCTCGTGGCCGCCGACATGGACCGCGTCAATACGACCATATTGTCGCGCACCGGATCGCAAGTCGCGATGATTCCCGAGGTCGCCAACCACCTGATCTCGTCCGGCGGCAAGCGGCTGCGCCCGATGCTCACCCTCGCCATGGCGAGGCTCGCCGGTTATCCCGGCAGCGGCCACGTCAAGCTCGCGGCCGCCGTCGAATTCATGCACACGGCCACGTTGCTGCACGACGACGTCGTGGACGAAAGCGAGATGCGGCGCGGCAAGCTCGCGGCGCGCATGCTGTGGGGCAACGAGCTCCTCCGCCGCCGCGGTCATCGCCGAAGGCGAGGTGATGCAGCTCGGCGCCGCCAAGAACACCGCCACTACCGAGGACGACTACCTCGCCGTCATTCGCGCCAAGACCGCAGAGCTCTTCGCCGCCGCCTGCGAGGTGGGTCCGGCGCTCGCCGCGCGGCCCAAAGACGAGCAAAACGCCTGCCGCTCGTTCGGGATGAATCTCGGTATCGCCTTTCAGCTCGTGGATGACGCCCTCGATTACGGCGGCAAGGCGGCCAAGCTCGGCAAGAACACCGGCGACGATTTTCGCGAGGGCAAGATCACGCTGCCGGTCGTGCTGTCGTTCCGCCGCGGATCGGAGAGCGAGCGGGCATTCTGGCGGCGCACGCTCGAGGAGGGGGACGCGACCGACGCCGACCTCGAATATGCGATCAGCCTGATGATGAAGCACCGCGCGCTCGAAGACACCATCCAGCGCGCACGGCATTATGGTGCGATTGCCACCGACGCGCTCGCCTTGTTTCCGGCCTCGCCGATGAAGGTGGCGCTCGAAGAGACGGTCGAGTTTTGCATCTGCCGCTCGAACTAGCAGGCCCTTTGGCGCAACGCTCTAACCGCCGAGCACGGTCGCGCGCACCCACCACGCCGGATAGCCGACCCGCAGCGTGCGGGCGGCCGCGGCGGTCGCGCGCGACGAATCGAATAGACCGAAACACGTCGCGCCCGAGCCCGACATGCGCGCGAGCCGGCAGCCCGGCAGCTTGCGAAGCACGGCGAGCGCGTCCGCAATCGCCGGCTCGAGCTCGATTGCGGAAGCCTCCAGGTCGTTTCGACCATTGGTGATTTCGGCAAGGAGCTCGGCGGGTCCCGCCTGCGTGCCCGCTTGAGTGATTTGTCCCGCGTGCGGGGCGTTCAATGCCGCGAACACATCCTTGGTCGCCACTGCAACGCCGGGATTGACGAGCAGTGCGAACAGCCGCGGCAGCTTGAGCGGAGCGGAAAGAATGTCGCCGATGCCGCGCATCAGGCGCGCACGCGGATCAAGACACACCGGCACGTCGGCGCCGGTCGCGCGCGCCGCCTGCGTGAGGCGGGGATCGTCGGGCGCGATGCGGTTCGCGCGCGCCAACAGCCGCAAAGCCGCCGCCGCGTCCGCCGAGCCGCCGCCCAGTCCGGCGGCGACCGGTAGGCGCTTCGACAGCGTGAAGCGGCCGAGCTTGAGGCCCTCGACCCGCTCGGCAAGCGAGCGTGCGGCCTTGAGCACGAGATTGTCCGCGACATGACGCCGGCGAAAGCGACCAGGCTTTCGATGTCGTGATAGCCGTCGGCACGACGGCCGAGCACGCGCAGCGTCAGATTGACCTTGGCGGGCGCTTTTTCGGCGCGCGCGGCCGCCGCCATATGCCTCAGCCGCCGCCGGGCTTCTTCTGTTCGGCCTCCGCCGCCGAGGCGGTGTCGTCGGGAAGCCCCGACTTCAGCTTGGCTTCGATCTTGACGAGATCCTCGGGCTCGGGCTTGAGATCGCGCGCGTGCGACCACTGGAAGCGCGCCTCCAGCACGCGTCCAACCCTCCAATAGGCATCGCCGAGGTGATCGTTGATGGTTGGATCCTCGGGCTTGAGTTCGACGGCGCGCTCCAGCTGCTTGACCGCCTCCTCCATGTTGCCGAGCCGATAATAGGCCCAGCCGAGGGAGTCGACGATGTAACCGTCGTCGGCGCGCTGCTCGACCGCGCGCTTGATCATGCGCATGCCCTCGTCGAGATTGATGCCCTGGTCGATCCAGGAATAGCCGAGATAGTTGAGCACGTGCGGCTGGTCGGGGAAGAGCTCGAGCGACTTCTTGAGATCGGCCTCGGCCTTCGCCCACTGCTTGGCGCGCTCGAAGCAGATGCCGCGGAAATAATAGATCACCCAGTTCGACTTCTCGGGCTTGCTGATGGTGTCGACGCCCTTGGAATAGACGTCGGCGCATTCAGCGAACTGCTTGCGTCCCCGCAGGACATTGCCAAGCGCCATGATCGCCTCGAGGTCGCTCGGATTGGCGGCGATCAGCTTTTCAAGGCTCGCTTTCGCCTCGTCCGTGCGATCGAGCGCATCAAGGTTGAGCGCGAGTTGGATCTGCGCATTGCGGTGAAGCGGCGAAGTCAGCGGCACCCGCTCGTAGGTCTTGTTGGCCAGTTCCGGCTTCTTCATCGCCTCGTACAGGTCGCCGAGCGAAAGCAAAGCGAGCGGATGCGAAGGCGCGAGATAGAGCGCGAGCTGCAGGTAGATGAGCCCGAGATCCTCACCCCCGCGCCGGCCAAGGGCGGCACCGAGCCCGTAGAGCACCTCGGCGGCGCCCGCTTGCGGCGTGTCGACCATCAAGGGAAGCTTCTTGCCGGCCTTGAGCTCGCTGGTCGCTTCGACGACCAGCGGGTGGCGCGGCAGAGCTTCCTCGAACGCGGCAAAAACCTTCAGCGCGTCAGCGTTGTTTCCCTGCCGCGAAAGAAAGCTTCCATAGCTCTGCACCACGCGCAGCGCCGTCGGATCGAGCTTGTAGGAGCGCTCGTAGTGCCTGGCGGCGTCCTTCTTTTGGCCCGCGACGTCGAGGATCAAGGCCGCGTGCAGCTCCTTGAAGATGGCGTACCAATCCGCGCCGGCGAGCTTGTCGATGGAGTCGGTCGCCTGCTTCGCCTCGGTCGGATTCGCCATCGTCCATGCCGACAACAGCGTCGCGGCGAGGTCGGTGATCGGCCCGCGGATCGATTGGGCGAGCTCGCGGCGCGCGACCGGATACTGCTTTTGCTTGAGCGCACGCACCCCGAGGACGAGGCGCGCGATGCGATCGTTCTTGTCGACCTGCAGCACGCGCTCGGCAAGCTTCACCCCTTCATCAACCTCGCCATTGGCCAGCACCGCCAGGAAGGTGCGGCCGAGCAACTCGTTGTTGCGGGGATCACCGCGCAGCGCGGCGCGGTAATACGACGCCGCCGCCGCGGCGTCGCGCTGACCACCGGCGTGCCGGGCGGCGAGATAGCTCCCCGAAGGCGAGATCCGGGAAAAGGCATCGCGCGGCTGCGACTGCGCGCGAGCGGAAAGCATTCCAGGCCAGCTTATGGCGAGTGCAGCCAGTGCGGCCACAGCCGCACGCCGCAAGGGTGGCGAAAGGATCACGGCTCGTGGACTCCATCTGGCGGACGAGCGCCCTCGGCGCGGCCGCGTTGAGCAGAATGGACTGTTTGGACCCGGCCCGCAATAACTGCCCCGATCGGGCATGTCCACCGCCTTTGAAGGCCCCGATAAGGGCAGCATCGTGACGCCCCAAGCCCCGCTCGGCTCACATCCGCGGAGCGCCGGGCACCGGCGCGAGGTTATGGCCAAGGATCCATTCACATATTCGGATAATTCGGCCCGCCGCCACCCTCGGGCGGAACCCAGGTGATGTTCTGATTCGGGTCCTTGATGTCGCAGGTTTTGCAGTGGACGCAGTTCTGCGCGTTGATCACGAAGCGGGGTGAGCCCGCCTCCTCCACCCACTCGTAAACGCCGGCCGGACAGTAGCGGGCGGATGGGCCCGCGTAGATGTCGTGCTCGGACGCCTTCTGCAGCTTGAGATCGGCGACTTTCAGGTGCGCCGGCTGGTCCTCCTCGTGATTGGTATTGGAAAGGAACACCGAGGAGAGGCGGTCGAAGGTGACGGTACCGTCGGGTTTGGGATAGGCGATGGGAGTACATTGCGCCGCCGGCTTGAGCGACGCCCAATCGGGCTTGCCGTGGCCGAGCGTGCCGAACAGCGAGAAGCCCGCCGTGTTGGTCCACATATCGAAGCCACCGAGGGCGACGCCCAGAAAGGTGCCGAAGCGCGACCACAGCGGCTTGGCATTGCGTACTTTCCACAGATCGGCGCCGATCGCGGAGGAGCGCCAGGCCGCCTCGTAGTCCGTAAGCTCGTCGTTGCGCCGACCGGCCTTGAGCGCCGCGGCCACGTGCTCGGCCGCGAGCATTCCCGACAGCATCGCATTGTGGCTGCCCTTGATGCGCGGCACGTTCATGAACCCGGCCGCACAGCCCAGCAGCGCACCGCCGGGAAAGGCGAGCTTGGGCACCGACTGCCATCCGCCCTCGGTCAATGCGCGCGCGCCATAGGCGAGCCGCTTGCCGCCCTCGAATGTCGGGCGCAGCAGCGGATGGTTCTTGAAGCGTTGAAATTCCTCGTACGGCGAGAGGTACGGATTTTCGTAATTGAGATGCACCACGAAACCGACCGAAACGAGCCGGTCGTCGAAATGATAGAGAAAGGAGCCGCCGCCGGTGCGGTTGTCGAGCGGCCAGCCGAACGTGTGCTGCACTAAGCCGGGACGATATTTTTCCGGCGCGACCTGCCACAGCTCTTTCAGGCCGAGGCCGAATTTCTGCGGTTGGCGGCCTTCGCCCAGGCCGAAGCGATGCATGAGGGTCTTGGTGAGACTGCCGCGCGCGCCCTCGGCCAACAGCGTGTATTTCGCGCGCAACTCCATGCCGCGGGTGAAGCCATCCTTGTGGTGGCCATCCTTGGCGAGACCCATGTCGCCGGTGGCAACACCGGCCACCGCACCGTTACCATCGAACAGCACTTCGGCGGCGGCAAAGCCCGGGTAGATTTCAATTCCCAACGCTTCCGCCTTGGTCGCCAGCCAGCGACAGACGTTACCGAGCGAGACCACGTAATTGCCGTGGTTGTTCATCAACGGCGGCAGCATGAGGTTCGGCAGGCGCACCGCGCGCGACGCCGACAGCCAATAGAAGCGGTCGTCGCTCACTTTGGTCTTGAGTGGGCTATCCTCGCTGCGCCAATCCGGCACGAGCTGATCGAGCCCGATGGGATCGACCACGGCGCCCGAGAGAATGTGTGCGCCGACCTCGGACCCTTTTTCGACCACGACCACGGTGGTATCGGGCGAAAGCTGTTTGAGTCGGATCGCCGCGGCGAGGCCGGCGGGCCCGGCGCCGACGATCACGACGTCGAACTCCATCGCCTCGCGGGCGGGCAGTTCCTCTGCGCTCATCGCTTTCTCCAAAGCGAGACGGCATATGCGTCCGGCAGGACTGTAACAACGAACCGCGAGCGGTCTACCCCTTTTACTCCGGGTGGACAGCAGGCATTGTTGCGGCGTCCCGCCAGAGCGCCGATCCGGGGAACAGCGATGACCAGCACGGACCGCGAAGGGGCCGCTCGCGAGCTTCTCGCCTTCTACCGGGAGGCGGGGGTCGATGCGCTGCTCGAGGAGACGCCGACCGACCGGTTCGCGACCGATCGCCCAAGCGCCGTCCCCGCTCCACGCGCAGAGGCCGCCCGGGCAAAAGGCGAGGCGAGCAGCGCCCGGGCGGCTCCCACGCGCGAGCGCGAGCTCCCGGGCCGGGTCGCTGCTGCGGTCGCCGTGTCACCCGAGGCCGCCGTGATGGCGGCGCGCGAGGCTGCGAAAAGTGCGGCCAGCCTCGAGGAGCTGCGCGCGCTGCTCGAACGCTTCGAAGGCTGCGCGTTGCGCACGACCGCGACCCAGCTCGTTTTCGCCGACGGCAATCCGCAAGCGCGCGTCATGTTCGTGGGCGAAGCGCCGGGGCGCGACGAGGACATCGAGGGCCTGCCGTTCGTCGGCCGCTCGGGCAAGCTGCTCGACCGGATGATGGCGGCGATCGGGCTTGACCGCACCTCGGCCTACATCGCCAACATCGTGCCGTGGCGTCCGCCCGGCAATCGCACGCCGACGCCGCAGGAATCCGCGATCTGCCTGCCTTTCATGCTGCGCCAGATCGAGCTCGCCGACCCCGACATATTGATCTGCCTCGGCAATCCTTCGACCCAGACATTGCTCAACAGCAAGGAAGGCATCCTCAAGACGCGCGGGCGCTGGTTCCCCTTTCACACCGGCACGCGCGAAATCCGCGCGATGGCAACGCTGCATCCCGCCTATCTCCTGCGCCAGCCGCTGCAGAAGCGCCTTGCTTGGCGGGATTTTCTCGCGATCAAGAAGGCGCTGGCGACGTAGCGCCACGCTCCGCAATCAGCAAAGGGAGGCACAGCATGGCAAAGGCGATCGAGCACGTGCACTGGCCCAATGCGCCCGACATGTGGATGCCCTATGCGCCCGCAATCAAGGTCAAGGGCGGCACGACCGTCTATCTCGCCGGCGTCACCGCGGCGCCGGTCTATCACCACCACCCGCACCGGCCGGAAGAATTCGATACAATGCCGCGGGATATGGCGGGCCAGGCCCGCGCCGCGCTCGAGAACTTGAAGCGCGGCCTCGAGGCGGTGGGTGCGAGCTTCGCCGACGTGGTCACCGCCGACCGCTTCGTCACCGATCTTTCCGACCAGGATGCGCTCAACCGGGTGTGGGGCGAGTATTTCCACGACGCCAAGCCCGCGACGACGACAGTGCAGGTGGTGCGGCTTGCCACCGATCCGCGCTGCCTCGTCGAAATCAACGCGGTGGCGGTGATCGACTGATCGGGCGCCGGCCGCCTCGCTATCCCGGCAACGCGAACTTGATGGCGAAGATCACCGCCAAGATCACCACCGCCGGTTTGGCCTCGTCGAATTTACCGGCGATCAGCTTGGCCAAGGCATAGGTGATGAAGCCGAGGCCGATGCCGGTGGCGATCGAATAGGTGAGCGGCATGGTGACCGCGGCCACCACCGCCGGCGCATATTCCGTGATGTCCTCCCAATCGATTTCGGCAAGTCCGCGCGTCATCACGCAGGCGACATAAAGCAGCGCCGCCGCCGAGGCGTAGGCTGGGATCATTCCGGCCAGCGGCGCGAAGAACAACGCCAGGAGAAAGAACAGCGCGACGAAAACGGCGGTCAGGCCGGTGCGGCCGCCGGCCGACACGCCGGCCGCGCTCTCGATATAGCTCGTGGTCGTCGACGTGCCGATGAGCGCGCCGAACATGGCGGCGAAGCTGTCAGCGAGCAGCGCCTGCTTCATGCGCGGCAGGTTGCCGTCGGCGTCGAGCAGACCCGCGCGGTGGGCGACGCCGATCAGCGTGCCGGCGTTGTCGAATACGTCGACCATGAGAAAGCTGAACACGATGATAATGAAGGTCAGCTCCGCGATGCGGGAGAAGTCGAGCTGCAGGAAGGTCGGCGCGAGCGAGGGCGGCGCCGACACGATGCCGGTGAACTCGGCGAGCCCCAGCGGCAGGCCGATGAGCGTCGCCGCGAGGATCCCGATGAGCGTGGCGCCGATGACGTTGCGGTAATTGAGCGCCACGATGACGATGAAGCCGGCGAGACAGAGGATCGCCGGCCACTGCTTGAGATCGCCGAGCGTGACCAGCGTCGCCGGGTTGGCGACCACGATCTTGGCTTCCTCGAGCGCGATGATGCCGAGAAAGAGCCCGACGCCGGCGGAGATCGCCAATTTGAGATTCTTCGGGATCGAGTTGATGATGTATTCGCGGATGTTGAAGATGGAAATGAGGAAGAAGAGCACCCCCGAGCAGAACACGCCGGCAAGGGCTTGCTGCCATGTGTATTTGTGTCCGAGCACTACGGTGAACGCGAAGAACGCATTGAGCCCCATGCCCGGCGCGAGCGCGATGGGATAATTGGCGTAGAGCGCCATCACCAAGGTCGAGACCGCGGCCGCGATGCAGGTCGCGACGAACACTGCGCCCTTGTCCATGCCCGCATTGCCGAGGATTTGCGGGTTGACGAAGACGATGTAGACCATGGTGAGGAAAGTCGTGATCCCGGCGATGAACTCGGTACGCACATCGCTGCCGCTCTCGCTCAGGCCGAAATAGCGATCGAGAAACGCGCGCGCGCTCGAAGGCTTGGTCGCGTCGGTCATCTAACTCCCCCAGCCGTTGAACGCTCGGCGCGCCGGCCTGCAAACAAGGGCGTCGGCAAGATCCGGCCCGCAGCCGGGCAACCATAGCGGCGAAGCGGCCACCAACCCAACTGCAACCCTCGGACATCGGCGATTTGTCCACCGGCGATCGGCTGCGTGTCACCCATAGGGTCTTCCTATTGGTCAAGGTCCGCGCAGGCTCTATTTCACGCGACTGTAAGGCCGCTCACATATCCCTTGCGGATTCCCTCCTAGAGTCCGGCACAGCGACATCGATCTGGCCCTAGGAGGCAGACATGGCACGCACATCAGAAAGGCTCGCATTTGTCTTCGCATTGGTTCTTGCGATGGCAGTGACCGTTGTGGCGATCAAGGCGTGGGCCGGGCCACCGGATCCCGAGGGCGATTCGGCTGCGCCGATCCCGCCGCGGGAAACGATCTACCGGCCGCAGCACTGGAATCTGTACTGAAGGTTCGGCAGGCGATTGCCGCGAAGTCATGGATCGAGCCGAGACGATCCGTACCGCGCGAGCCCTTAAGGCTTCTGCTCGCCGGCGGCGGCTGAGGGTGCCGCCTGCGCCTGTGGCCGTATCACCGCCCAGCCGATGCGCAAGAGCGGCAGCTGACCCTGCACCGAGCGTTCGAATGCGCGCGGCACCTCGGGCACGAGATCCGGAAACCGCTCCTTGATCTCGGCCGGCGGCGTTCCGGCGGTATCGGTGGTCGGCCAAACGACGATTGCACCCTTGCTCTTGATCGCGTCGGCCGTCACCCACGGCGAACGCTCGGGCGTGGCGTCGAGAAAAAGGCTCGGGCGGCTGGGCGCGCCGAGCGCGATGAGCGCGGCGGTGCGCGGGTCGCCGGTGACGATTTTCAGCGGCGCGCCGGTGCGGCGCTCGAAGCTCTCGGAAAAGAAACGCGCCATCGCCTGCGCCGGGTACGTTACCTTGAGATCGACGTTGAGCCACGGCAGGACCACGACTGCAGCGATCGCCATCAGCGCGGGAATGATCAGCAAGCCGAACCAGGCCGCGATGACCACGTGTTGGCGATTGAACTCGATGCCGTCGCCGGCCGCGACCACCACGAGCAGGCCGGAGAGAATGACGAGCGGCGCGATGCCGCCGACCGGCGCCGACCATCCGATCAGCACCGCCACCAGCGTGCCGGCGAAGGCCGGCGCCACCGCGAAAAAGTAGACGAATTGCCGGGCGAAGGGATCGAGCGGGCGGCGCACGATGACGGGCGCAGGATCGTGCCGCGGCCATGGCCATCCGGCCACCAGCGCGACCAACACGATGAGCCCGGCATGTGCCGCGAAGACCAACGCGATTTGCCGCAGCCAGGCGACGAGATTGCCGACCACGGCCTCGGGCGTGCGCAGGCGCAGCAGCATCGGCCGCAGCCCCTCTCCCCAATCCGCGAGCCAGATGAGATGCGGGCCCATGACGACGCCGATGACCACCACCGTGATCAGCGGGTCATAGGAGTTCAGCGCCGCCCGCGCGCGCCGGTTTGCAAACGTGAACAGCACGAGCAATCCGACCAGGATGAGGCCTACATAGGTGGTGAGCAAAAGTAAGCCGATCTCGATCGCGCATGGTGAGGATCACCGGCCCGAAGTCCGGCGTCGGCACCGTGAAGGCGGCAACGCCGACCATCAGCAACACCGCGAGCGCCGCGTGCTGCGCGCCGACGATCGAAGTGCCGAGCGTGAACACCGCCCAATAGGTCACGACCACGCAAACCTGCGACAGCAGGTAGACGCCGACCAGGCTGCGGCCGGCGAGATCGTAGGCGAGCTCGGCGAGCCAGAAGGCGAGCGGAGGGCCGAGATAGGTGCCGAGCTGGAATTCGTGTCCGACCGCGAGCACGCTCGGTAGATCGCCCGGCGGGCCGGCATAGAACAGCGACGGGACCAACAACCACAGCAGCCCCTGCGCCAGCGCGGCCAGCCAAACCGCCAGCGACGGGCGCGAACGCAAGAGCTCGACGAAGATGGAAACGTAAAGCATCAGCGGGACGTTACTCGACGCGACCGGCAGAGATAAGGCCCTGATGCTAAAGAGGCAACACGCCCGGCTCGATCTCGCCGGTCTCCATGCTGCCAGTCACGACGTCGCCATAGGCCGCGGCCACGGGGGCGAAGGAGCGGCGGTGGTGGACGGTGGGGCCGAGCCGCGCGAGCGCCTCGAAGTGTTCGGGCACGCTGTAGCCCTTGTGATGCTCGAAACCATAACCGGGATAGAGCATGCCCAATCGCGTCATGAGCCGGTCGCGCGTGACCTTGGCGACGATGGAGGCGGCGGCGATCGAGGCCAGGATGGCATCGCCGCTAATCACGGCCTTGCACTCGCAGCCGATATCGATGCGGTCCCGGCCGTCAACGAACACGAGTTGGGGCTTGATCGGCAGGCCCGCCACCGCGCGCGCGAGCGCCCACAAAGATGCCCGCAGGATGTTGTCGCGGTCGATGCGCCACGGCGGCGCGAACGCAACCGCAACCTGCGCGCTCGCACAAATCTTGGCGTGCAGCTTCTCGCGCGTCTGCGGATCGAGCTTCTTGGAATCGTCGAGTCCGCGCGGCACGCGCTTGGGGTCGAGCACGACCGCGGCGGCGACGACCGGGCCGGCGAGCGGACCCCTGCCCGCCTCGTCGCAGCCGGCGATCGGCCACACGCCGCGCTTGATCGCGGCGCGCTCGCGGCGGAAGGTCGGGCGGACGTCCGCCTCGCCGAGCGGCAGCCGCACCACGTTGATGGTTGCGGCGCGGGTTGAGGCGGCGCGAGCGGATGTCGGGCGACTCATGGCGCGATGGTGCGCGCCGCGGCGCCCAAGTCAACCGGTGCGAGGTTGCCGGCTGTGAAGGGCGGGGAAAGACACCCTTCACGGGTCGTCCCCGCTTGCGCGGGGACGACGAAGAAGAGTTCAGAATAATTTCAGCTGCTCGGCGCCGCGCCGGGGCGGACTGAAATGGTCGGTCGTCAGCCGCGTTCGCGTCTTGTTGAAGCCGCGCTTCTCGCAGGCGAGTTCGAAACGGCGGCCGATCATCCAGGCCACCGGCCCGCCGCCGGTCATGCGCTTGCCCCAACTCGAATCGTAGTCCTTGCCGCCGCGGGTCTCGCGGATGAGCTTGAAGACGTGGCGGTAGCGGTCGGGAAAATTGACCATCAGCCATTCGCGGAAGAGGTCGCGCACTTCGAGCGGAAGCCGCAACAGCACGTAGCCGGCCTCCCGCACGCCGACGGCGGCGGCGGCATCGAGGATGCGCTCGATCTCGGCATCGTTGAGCGCGGGGATCACCGGTGCCACCATGACCGAGGCCGGCACGCCCGCCGAGGTCAGTTGCCGCAGCGCCTCGAGGCGGCGCGCCGGCGTCGCCGCGCGCGGCTCCATCACGCGCGCGAGCCGGGCATCGAGAGTCGTCACCGACAACGCCACCTTGACCAGATTGCGTTGCGCCATGCGCGCGAGGAGATCGAGGTCGCGCAACACCAGCGCGGATTTCGTCACGATGCCGACCGGATGGCCGTAGCGGTCGAGCACTTCGAGGATGCGCCGCATCACCTGATGCTCCCGCTCGATCGGCTGGTACGGATCGGTGTTGGTGCCGATGGCGATGGTGCGCGGCACATAGCCAGCGGCCGACAACTCGCGTTCGAGCAACTTGGGCGCGTCGGGCTTGGCGAACAGCTTGGTTTCGAAATCGAGCCCCGGCGACAAGCCGAGATAGGCGTGGGTCGGGCGCGCGAAGCAATAGATGCAGCCGTGCTCGCAGCCGCGATAGGGGTTGATCGAACGGTCGAAGGAAATGTCGGGCGAATCGTTGCGAGTGATGATCTTACGGGTGGAGTCGATGGTCACCGTGGTCTTGAACGGCGGCAGCTCCTCGAAACTCTGCCAGCCATCATCGAAGGCGACGCGAGCAAGCGGCTCGTAGCGGCCGGCGGCGTTCGACTGCGCGCCCCGGCCGCGGCGGCGATCGCCTTCGACCGCGACCTCGCCTTCGGCCGGCGTATCGAGATCGACGGCGGCGGGACGCGGCTTCGCGCTCTCCACCCGCGGGGGTGAAGGACGGCGGGCAAAGCCGCCCGCCGGCGCAGGGGGGCTGGGCCAGGAGGACGTGGGCGCCGGCGGGCGTTTGACGGCTGCATACGAGCGAGCCATGAAACGATCCTAGCTTAGGGTATCGAACAAAACAAGAACATAATCCCCGCTCAGCGGCATGCAAGGAGAGACAGGCCGACTGGCGGCTCAGGGGGAACCGAAATAGGGGCGGCTCCTTTTCGGCGCGCGGGGCCAGGCGATAGATAAGGGCCATGGCGGGCGCGCTTGGAGGGACATGGGATCATGCTCAGCGTGGTGATTGCCACGCATAACAGCGAACGCTCGCTGTTGCCGACGTTGGCTGCACTGGTTCAAGGCGCGGCCGCCGGCATCGTGCGCGAAGTGATCGTCGCCGATGCGGGTTCGCGCGACGCGACTACCACGATCGCGGACGGCGCCGGCTGCCGCGTACTGGTGTCGGCCCAAGGGCGCGGGGCGCGGCTCAAGGCGGCGGCCGACGCCGCGCGCGCGTCGTGGCTACTCTTTCTGCGCCCCGGCGTCGTTCTCGACGCCACCTGGGTCGATGAAACCAGGCGTTTCGTCGAGCAGGCCGAACTGCAGGGTTGCGCCGGCACCCATGCCGCCGTGTTCCGCGTGTCCGCGTTCCGTCCGGGGCTGCTCGAGGCCTTGGCGCTGCTGGGGACCGCGCTCGGCGCAAAGCCGGATGCAAGCCAAGGACTGGTCATCGCCAAGGCGCGCTACGCCGCGCTCGGCGGCCACCGCGACGTGGAGGAGCCCGAACGCGACCTCCGCCGCCGGCTGCGCCGCCGCCACCTCGCGCTGCTCCGCACAGGGGCGATCGTGGCGGGTTCGGACAAGATACTTGACTAGGTCAACTAATTCGTTGACTATGTCACGTTGTGGCCCGGGCATTCCCCATGGCGACCACCTCCACGATCGATTTCGAGCAGCGCGTCGGCGCGGTCCGCCGCTTCAACCGCCTCTATACGCGCCGGATCGGCGTGCTGCAGGATGGCTTCTTACATAGCCCCTATTCGCTCGCCGAAGCCCGCGTGCTCTACGAACTCGCCCACCGTCAACGGGCGACGGCAACGGAACTCGCCGCCGACCTCGGCCTCGATCCCGGTTATCTCAGCCGCATCCTGCACGGCTTCAACGAGCGCGGCTTCATCACCAAGACGCCGTCGCCGACCGACCGGCGGCAATGCTTGTTGTCGCTGACCGCGAAGGGCCGCATGGCGTTCGCGCCGCTCGATCAACGTTCGCAGAACGAAATCGCCGCCATGATCGGCAAGCTATCGGTGGCGGATCAGGAACGCATCGTCGGCGCCATGCGCACCATCGAAAGCGTGCTGGGCGAGGCGCCGGCGCCGCAAATCCCCTATCTGCTGCGGCCTCCCCGACCCGGCGACATGGGTTGGATCGCGAGCCGCCACGGCGCGCTCTACGGGGAGGAATACGGTTGGGACGAGCGGCTCGAAGCGCTGACCGCGGAAATCGTCGCGGCCTTCGTCCGCAACCACGACCCCAAGCGCGAGCGCTGCTGGATCGCCGAGCGCGAGGGCGAGAATGTCGGCTCGGTCCTGCTGATGCGGGAAACGCCGGAGATCGCGCGGCTGCGCCTCCTTCTGGTCGAGCCCAAGGCGCGCGGGCTCGGCATCGGCGCCCGACTGGTCGAGGAGGCTCTGCGCTTTGCGCGCGAGGCGCACTACCGCAAGGTCACGCTCTGGACCCAGAGCGTGCTCACCGCCGCCCGCCGCATCTACGAGCGCGCCGGCTTTAAGCTCATCCATCAAGAGACGCACGACACCTTCGGCAAAGAACTCATCGGCGAGACGTGGGAGCTGCAGCTGCGCTAGCGGCAGGGCCCCACGCCCCTCATCGAGCAGCGCGCCGAACGCGGGCGCGCTAGACGGTCGCGCCCTTGGCCTTGGCGCGGCGCAAATGCTCGTCGAGGCGCGGCATGATCTCGACGAAATTGCACGGACGGTAACGGTAGTCGAGCTGGTGCAGCAGGATCTCGTCCCATGCGTCGCGGCAGGCGCCGGGGGAGCCCGGCAGGCAGAAGATGTAGGTGCCGCCGGCGACACCCGCGGTCGCGCGCGTCTGGATCGCCGAGGTGCCGATCTTGGCCTGGCTCACCATCAGGAACATGGTGGCGAAGCCCTCCATGCGCTTGTCGAACAAGGGCTCGACCGCCTCCGGCGTCACGTCGCGCCCGGTGAAACCGGTGCCGCCGGTGGTGATGATGACGTCGATTGCGGGATCGGCGATCCACGCTTTGACCCGCGCGCGGATTTCTTCCACGTCATCGGTCACGATCGCGCGGGCCGCGATGGCGTGGCCGGCTTTTTCGGCGCGCTCCACCAGTGTCGCGCCGGACTTGTCCTCGGCGAGCGCGCGCGTGTCGGAAATCGTCAGCACCGCGATCTTGAGCGGAATGAATTGCCTGCTGTCGTCGATTCCGGGCATGGCGCGCGGTGAGACGCAGTGGAGGAGATCTAAAGCTGCGCGGCGGCGAAGGTATTGCAGCTTGCGACCGAACCCGAGCGGAAGCCGGTATTGAACCAGCGTTGGCGCTGCT
>VAZL01000527.1:17223-18456 GCA_005883445.1 Alphaproteobacteria bacterium
TGCGAGAACTGGCAGGTCCTGCTGCCGACGTCGCAGCCGCGAAAACGCGTCGCGATCTGATCGAAGAACGAAGTGTCGAGATAGACCTTCTGGTCGGCTGGGCAGTAGAACGGTCCCATCGCGCTTTGCGCGGCTCCGCCGCAACTGGCATGCGTCGCGCCGCGATAGAGAACGAGGACCGGCGGGCGATAAGTTTTGCCGTCCTTGGCGAAGACTTGCTTCCACTGCAGCTCGGTGCTGCCGAGCACCTTGCTCACGAAGCGGCCCATATCATCCTGGGGAGCGCCAGTTGTGCGCCGCGCCGTGGGCGGCGCCTGCACCTTCGGCTGGCTGGGACCGGTCAAGATCTCGGCGCCGCCGATGAGCAAGCTCGGATCGATGCCGAGCGCCCAGCCGATGAGGCCGAGCGCCACGATCGCACCGATGCTCAATCCGCCGCCGCCGATCGGAAGGCCGAAACCACCTCCGCCGCCGCCAAAACCGCCCTCTTCGCGTCGATCCTCGACGTTGCCGCTTTCCGGCAGATCGTCCAAGCGCATCGCTCCGCCTCCTTGCCCGCGGCCGGTCACACCGTCGCCGCAGCGGTTGCTTTTCGGTTACCACCGCGCCGATCAACGCGCGGGCGCCAATATAGTTGCTAAGCATTCCTTTCCCAAGAGCCGTGCGCAGCCTTAAGCCGATTTTTACCCGCGGCCCTCATAGTCCGCGCCGTCGGTTGTAGGTCCCGCGTCACCGGCCGCGTCGCCTGAGTCAGAGTTCTGAGTCATGGTTGCATCGCGTCGCGGGGCGTCCGCTCGGGCGCCCCGCGTCAGTTTCACGGCAGGCGAGAGCGGCCGAATTTTCATCGGCGACTGCGTTGCCGAGATGGCAAAGCTGCCGGCGGAATCGGTCGACCTGGTGTTTGCCGATCCGCCCTATAACCTGCAGCTGCAAGGCGACCTCAAGCGTCCCGACGATTCGCGCGTCGACGCGGTCGACGATGACTGGGACAAGTTTTCGAGTTTTTCCGCTTACGACGATTTCACCCGCGCCTGGCTCATCGCATGCCGGCGCGTGATGAAGCGCGAGGCGACGCTGTGGGTGATCGGCTCCTATCACAACATTTTCCGCGTCGGCGCGCTGCTGCAGGATTTGCGCTTCTGGATCCTCAACGACGTGGTGTGGCGCAAATCGAATCCGATGCCGAATTTTCGCGGGCGGCGCTTCACCAACGCGCACGAGACGCTGATCTGG
>VAZL01000772.1 GCA_005883445.1 Alphaproteobacteria bacterium
TCAGCCACGGCAGCGCGATGCGCAACGCATCGGTGTCGTAAAGGCCGTCGAGCGCGAGGTCGCGCGCTTGCACGAACGCCCGGTAGATGTTGCGCGCCGCCCACGGATGCGCACGATGCACGTCCTCGCGCAGCACCACCGTGTGCATGATCGGCAGAATGCGCGTGCGGCGGTAATAATCGCGCTCGACGTCTTTATAATTCGGGAACAGACGCGCGATCGTCGCGGAGCGTTCGAGAAAGAGCTTCGGGATGTAGAGCGACAGCAGCGCGTCGAGCTCACCCGCCGCGAACTTCCGCTCCAGCGTCTGCCCCCCGGAGAGGAAATCGAGCCTGATGTCGCTCGGGAGATTGAGCGCGATCAGCGGCGGCTCAACGAAGCTGTTGAGCCCGCCCATGAACCAGTGCATGTCCCGCGGCTTGACGCCGTAATCGTGCTGCAACATGCCGCGCATGAAGACGAGGCCGGTCGAGCTCCACTGCGACGTGCCGACACGTTTACCCTTGAGGTCCCGCGGCGTGTGGATGCCGGCGCCGGTGCGCACGTAGATGCAGGAATGACGGAACATTTTCGATAGCGCGACCGGCACCGCGACGAACGGACAATCGCCGCGGCCTTTGAGCGCCGTGTAGGAGGCAAGCGAAAGCTCGGAGACCTCAAACTCCTTCTTGTCCAGCATGCGCTGGAAGGTCTGGCGCGGACGCAGGACCTCGACGTCGAGGTCGATGCCCTCAGGCTTCACGCGGCCGTCGATCAGCGGCCGCGTGCGGTCGTAGTCCCAGCAGGCGAGCGTGAGCTTGAGATTGGGCATAAGGACGTTTCGGCGACGGACGGCGAAAGCTTGGACATTACGCACCCCCGATTCAAGGCTTGGGCGCGTCAAGGCTTGGGCACGTCAAGGCTTGGGCACGTCAAGGCTTGGCCACGTCAAGGCCTGGGCGCGGGTGGCGGTGGCAACCGAACGAGGCCGGAACGCCATTCGAGATCGAGCAGCAAGCCAAACGGCAAGGTCGCGAGTACGGGCGCCGTCGGCACCCCAGCGGCATCGAGCAAGTTGGCGATCCAATGATTGCAGACGTTGAAGAGATGAAACGCGCCGTTGGCGCGAAAGAATAGACTGGTCCCATAGAGCCCTCGCCCGAGCTCCTCCGGCATGAAGCTGCCCTTGCTGCGGGCGAACGTCGCGTCAAGCATGTCCGTCAGCCGCACAAAGCCCGCATCGCTGATATCGACCCGCACGAGATCGGAATTGGCGAACATCGCACGCGGATCGCCATTGACGCCGACCACGTGCAGCACGGAAGGATTGCCGGGGCGAAACAGCGCGCGCATTGCCAGTGCTATCGTCACCGACTCGGCCGTCGGGGCCTCGCGATAGAAACCCTCGTCGCCCCAACCGATTTCCAGTCGATCAATGTCCGCAAACCGTGTCGCGAGGTAGCCGAGCGCGCTCAGGCCGCGCCGACTCGCCTGCTCCGCAAACGCAGCGCGGGGAACGATGATGCCGGCGTGATAGCCATGACTGACGATAAAGACCTCGGTGGTCGGCGCGCCCGGCGCGGGCGGCCACAGGCTGCGGTCGCCCCAGCGGGCGGTGGCGATCGTCGCAACCAGGAACGGTAAGGCCGCGATCGCAAGACTCAGCCCGACGCGTCTTGCCGTAGTCCGCAACGCGAGCGTGAGTTTTGGATTGCGCCTCTCGACCTACGAGACTTTCGACGAAAATGAAAAGCCGACGGACCGGACGCACATGTACATGGGCCGGCTCATTAACCGAACCTGAAATTACAAGCGACCACTCACCTCGTTTTAACAAACAGGCCGGACAATGGCGGCAAAAGAAGGTACCGGGAGCCGGTAAGGACGGAAGGTACGACTGCGTTGCGGAGTGCAGAGGCGGTTTTCACTTTGGTGTTCTGCGGATCGAAATCGCCCAGCGCGAACGGACCATGTGGCAAATAGGGCACAGCACCGGACAATTCTCGGTCACTCGGCAAGAGCGTCGCGGTCGCGGCGCAATCACAGTGCTCGCTAGTTGGCCATGGGGTGTTCGGCGGAAAAGGGGTGGCCATGACCGCGATCAATAAAGAACCAGGGCGGCGTGAGATCGAGGAATTATTGCCGTGGCATGCGACGGGGACGTTGAGCCGCCGCGACGCCGATCGCGTTGAGCAGGCACTCGCGGGGGACCGCGAACTCGCGCGGCGATATGACCTCGTCCTCCAGGAGCTTGCGGAGACAATCCACCTCAACGAGACGCTCGGCGCACCGTCCGCGCCGGCGGCGTCGGCCGATCAGTCGAACGCGATTTCTGGCGTCCACGCGCGACAGCGCTCTCACTAAGTGACGAAGCTCGCCGGTGTTCGGGCGGGCGCGCCGGGCATGGCGACTACAGGTGGATGTATTGGCGTAGCCCGATCAGCGCGTCAGCACGATGAAGTCCGTGCCCTTGCCGGTCTCGGGCCCAAGCCCCTGGTCGGAGATGATCAGCGAGGCACCCGGCGACATCAGCTCGGAAATCCGCTCGAACGCCTCGGGGGGAATACTGACGCGCTCGAGCGCTTCGGTCGCATTCGATGCGGGCCGAGGCGGTGCCGGCGGCGGCTGGACATGCTTGCCCTTGGCCGACTTCTTGGCCGGCGCCGATCCAGTGCCGGGCATCGACACTACGTTCCAACGCAGCGTCGTGTTGTCGTCATTGGCGGCCAAGGCGGTGAAGACGTGGGTGCCGAGCGGCCGATCGGGCTCGCTGAAGGTAACCGGCACGTAGAACACGGGCTCGAAGCCCTTGCGCACGAACAACTTGCCTTCCCTGCGGCTGATCAAGACGGAGATCGGCCCAGGCTTGAGCGGCCGCGGCTCCGCGAACTTGAGGTCGGGCCCCGTGTTTGCGATGTCGCGCGGCGGCACGATAGCGTAGGCCATGGCGTTGAGCGTGGGGCCAACGGGTTTGGACGCGTCAGAAACAGTCTCCTCGCGCTTGGCCCCGCTCAGCTGCGCCAGTTCCACCGAACCGGACGCACCGCCGGCCGTTTCCGGCGAAGCCGCTTGGGCCTGCCCGTTTGGCTCCGCCGGCTCGCGCTTGAGCGTGAACAGCCGCTCGTTAGAGATCGCGACCGGCGTCACTTCGCTGCGCGCGATGATGACGCGCGCGCCGAGCTTCGTAACGCCCCACATCTGACGGGCGAACGCCTCAGGCAGACGGATGCAGCCGTGCGATGCCGGCCCGCGCGGGACCACGCCCTGATGCATGGCGACGCCAGACCAGGTGACCCGCTGCATGAAATACATCGGCGCGTTGTAATACAGATTGGAGCGGTGCCAGCGATCCTTCTGGATGACGCTGAACACGCCGGTCGGCGTCGGATGGCTAGGCACCCCGGTCGAAACGCGCGAATAGGCAATCGGCTGGCCGTCCGAGTACAGCGTGAGCTGCTGCTTGTCGATCGAGATGATGACGCTGAGCACCCCCTTCGCCTTGGCCGCGACGTCGTCCGTGGCAGCCCTCGGCTTCGCCGAGGGCTTCTCAC
>VAZL01000773.1 GCA_005883445.1 Alphaproteobacteria bacterium
TCGGGCCCCCGCGGTGATCCAGTCGGTCGTCCAGGCCGGCGCGAGCCGGATTTCGACCCGGTGCTTCGCGAATCCCGCTTCGGTCAGCGCGCGACCGATGTCGGCCATAATCACGTCGGTTGCCGGACATCCGGAATACGTCGGCGTGACCGTGATCAGCGGCGCGTCGCCCTCCCATTCGACACCGCGCACAATCCCCAAGTCGACGATCGAGATTACCGGAATCTCCGGATCCGGAATCGTTGCGAGAACACGCCGGACGGCGTCGAGAGAATCCGAGCGCGCGCGCTGCGCGGTCGATAGCGGCTCGAACATGCTCACCACTCTGCGCCGCGGTAGGTCCTCGGCAACCACTGCATCGTGGCGAGCATGTGGCCAAGGTGCTCGGTATGGACGCCCTTCTTGCCGCCGCGCTGCATCCACGTCCCGCCTGGGAGAGTAAGCGTCGCTTCATCGAGGACACTTCCGACCGCCTCGCGCCACGCCGGCTCGAGCGCGCGAAGGTCGCAGCCGATGCCTTCCTCGGCCAGTGGCGTGTCGATCTCGTCCGGATCGAACATTTCGCCGGTATACATCCACAGATCGTCGATTGCCGCCTGGATGCGCGCATGGCTTTCGTCGGTGCCGTCGCCGAGACGAATGATCCAATCGGCGCTGCGCTCGGCGTGATACACGACTTCCTTCTCCGCCTTCACGGCGATCTCCGCGATCCGCGGGTCGCGCGAGTGCGCAAGCTTCACGAGCAGCAGCTGATGCCAGACGTCGAAATAGAACTGCCGGGCCATGGTGTCGGCGTAGTTGCCGTTGGGTTGCTCGACCAGCAGTAGATTGCGGAACTCGCCACTGTCGCGCAGGAATGCGAGCGCGTCTTCGCTGCGCCCGGCTTCGGCAAAGCGCGCTTCGACCTCTCCCGCATAGGCGAACCACAGCCGCGCCTGGCCGAGAAGATCGAGCCCGACATTGGTCAGCGCGATATCCTCCTCCAGCACCGGCCCGTGCCCGACCCACTCGCCGAGGCGCTGCGCCAGGACCAGGTCGCTGTCTGCAAGCCGCAGCAGATAGTCGAATACTCGTCGGTCTTCGGTCATTGATTGCTCTCCAATTGCATTGACGTCATTCCCGCTCCCCGCCTTCGCGGGATGACGCCGCATAAGGAGTACGATCCCGCGTCATATGTGCTTCACTTCGTCGGGCATCGGGAAGAAGGTCGGATGCCGGTAGATCTTGCTGTTCGCCGGTTCGAACAGCGGGCCCTTTTCACCGGGTGCAGTCGCGGTGACGTCGGCCGATCTGACCGCCCAGATGCTCACACCTTCGTTGCGCCGCGTGTACACGTCGCGCGCATTCTTGATCGCCATTTCGGGGTCCGGCGCGTGCAGGCTGCCGACGTGCTTGTGCGCCAGCCCATGCTGCGAGCGGATGAAGATTTCCCACAATGGCCACTCCGATCGTTCCATCGCTTCTGCTCCCTTTCGATTGCTACGCCGCCTTTTGCGCGCGGGCCGCGCGTTTTTCCGCGTAGGCGAGCGCCGCCTCGCGCACCCAGGCGCCCTCTTCCCACGCCTTGACGCGCGTCTGCAGCCGGTCGCGATTGCACGGCCCGTTGCCCTTGACCACGTTATAGAGCTCGTCCCAATCGATCGGGCCGAAGTCGTAATGCCCGCGCTCGGCGTTCCATTTGAGCTCGGGATCCGGCATGGTGATGCCGAGATAATCCGCCTGCGGCACGGTCTGATCGACGAAGCGCTGCCGCAGCTCGTCGTTGGACACGGCATCGGGAGGACCGAACATCATCAACGACGGCCACCACCAGCGGTTCAGCGCGTCCTGCGCCATCGCCTTCTGCTCTGCGCTCCCGCGGCAAAGCGTCATCATGATGTCGAAGCCCTGCCGCTGGTGAAAGCTCTCTTCCTTGCAGACGCGGATCATCGCGCGCGAGTACGGTCCGAACGAGCAGCGGCAGAGGGGAATCTGGTTCATGATCGCCGCGCCGTCGACCAGCCAGCCGATCGCGCCGATGTCCGCCCAGGTCAGCGTCGGATAATTGAAAATGCTCGAGTACTTGGCCTTGCCTGCGTGCAGATCGGCGACCAGCTGATCGCGCGAGACTCCTAACGTCTCCGCCGCTGCGTACAGGTAGAGTCCGTGGCCGGCCTCGTCCTGGACCTTGGCCATCAGGATCGCCTTGCGCTTCAGACTTGGCGCGCGCGTGATCCAGTTGCCCTCCGGCAGCATGCCCACGATCTCGGAATGCGCGTGCTGCGAAATCTGCCGGATCAGCGTCTTGCGGTACGCCTCCGGCATCCAGTCCTTGGGCTCGATCTTCACATCGGCATCGACCCGCTCCTGGAACGCGCGCTCCTCGGGGCCCATGTCCTCGAGCGCGCGGAGCTTGTTGGCTCCGGTGTCGACCATCTGTGCGTACATCCAAGGCCTCCTTAAGCCGCCGGGACTGGCGCTGCCACTGCAAAAACGATACACTTTTTTCATGGTCAGGGCAAATTCTGTATCACGTTCGACCCCGCGAACGGACGCCGCCCGCCCCGGCCCCGATCCGCGTGTTGCGCGCTGGATCCGCACCGAGCTCAGCACCGCGCCGCCGAAGGCGAGGTCCCTGATCGTCACCGTCTGGGGCGACACCATCGCGCCGCACGGTGGCAGCGTATGGCTTTCGGGCCTGATCCGACTGCTCGCGCCGTTCGGCATCAACGAGCGGCTCACGCGCACCAGTGTCTACCGCCTGGCCAAAGAAGGGTGGCTCGCGGCCCGCCAGGACGGGCGCCGCAGCCGGTATCGCTTGACGCGCGAAGGCGCACGCCGCTTCGAGCATGCCTACCGGCGCATCTATGCGCCTCCAGCCGAGCGTTGGGATGGCGGCTGGGAAGTGGTCGTCGCACCGCCAAAGGCGATCGCCAAGCGTGCTCGGAACGATTTGCGCAAGGAGCTCGGATGGGAAGGCTTCGGTGCGCTTGGTCCGTGGCTGTTCGTCCGCCCTTCGGGCGCGGCCGATACCGCGGCGCTGACCGAGACGCTCCAGGCGCTGCACACCGAACGTGGGATCGCCGTTCTCACTGCACACGACGTCGCGGGCGCGCAGCCGCTTGGCGCGTTCGCGAGGGAATGCTGGAACCTGCAAGGCGTTGCGGCCGAGTACCGGAGGTTCATCGCGCGATTCGGTCGCGTCATTCGCGCCTTCGACGGCGGCGCCGGCCACGACCCGCAACAATGCTTTGTCGTGCGCACGCTGCTGATCCACGAGTTCCGGCGGGTAAGCCTGCACGACCCGCAGTTGCCTGCCGCGCTGCTGCCCGCAGACTGGCCCGGGCCGGCGGCCTACGTGCTATGTCGCACTTTTTATCGCCGCACCCACCGCTGCGCGGAGCAACACCTCGCCGCCACGCTCGAAACCGGGCGTGGAGCCCTGTCACCGGCAGCACCGTACTTCTACGAGCGCTTCGGCGGGCTTTGACAGCGGCGCGTGGCTGCCCGTAGTGTCGACCGATTTGGAGCGCCTGCCGACGGCATCGAGGGTCTTGCGCGCGCTTTGGTCAGACGAGCGCTGGCAGAAATTGTCCGCGTACTTCGCCGAAGCCGACGCGATAGCCGTCGCCCTGGCACCAGCCGGTGATGATCACCTCGTCGCCGTCTTCCAGGAACGATCGCGTGGCGCCGCCGGGAAGGGCCAGCGGTCTCTGCCCGTTCCAGGCGAGCTCGAGCAGGCTGCCGCGCGAATCCGGCGTAGGTCCGCTGATCGTGCCCGAGCCCATGAGATCACCGACGCGCGTATTGCAGCCCGACACGGT
>VAZL01000774.1:0-2179 GCA_005883445.1 Alphaproteobacteria bacterium
CTGCCTCCCGTGGCCGACCGCAAGTTGAAATGACCGGGAACACGGGATCAAGGTTCCGTCTGCAATTGCGTCGCCGGCTCCTCGACATCGGGCGGGACGGCCGAAGGCGCCGCCATCGCCGGCCGTAGCGTCGCGGCGAGCGCATCCGCAAGCTGCCCGACCCGCGGTTCCCCCGCGCCCTCGCGCAAATGAATCGCGCAGGTGAGCTCGGGCAGGCGCGGCAGGCGGGGATCCTCGCAGGTGGCGAGCTCGGCCGGCGCGAAGCGCTGCAGCGTTGCGGCGATCCCGAGCCCGGCCGCAACCGCGGCCGCGCAGCCGAGAGGGCCTGGGACGCGGCAAGCCGCTTCCCATTCCGTGCCGCTGCGGTCGAGCACGGCAGTCGCTAGGCGCGTGACTTCCCCGGCGCCATCGCCGAGAACGAGCGGCAGCGCAGCGGCTCGATCGAAAGCAAGCCCCGGGGCGCAGACCCAGGCCAGGGGTTCGGTCCAGCGATGGCGCGCTCCCGGGCTCGCGGCGGTCTCGCCCAGCGCAATCGCCAGTTCCAATTCGCCCTGCCCGAGGTCGCGCAGCACATCGTCGGAGCCGCGAATCTCGAACGATCCCGGCGCGCCCCGGCGGCATGCGCCGAGCACCGGACCCAGCATCACGCTCTGTGCCTCGTCCGAAATGCCGATCCGCAGCCCCGATGGGGACCGCGGTCTTGCCATGCCGACGATGTGGTCGTTGACGGACAGCAGCCGCCGCGCGTGCTGGACTACGACTTCGCCTTTTGGCGTGAGCGCCACGCCGGGAGCGCTTTTGTCGAGAAGCTCGCCCCCGAGCAGGACC
Organism: Alphaproteobacteria bacterium; assembly: GCA_005883445.1. GTDB lineage: Bacteria > Pseudomonadota > Alphaproteobacteria > Rhizobiales > Xanthobacteraceae > VAZQ01. The sequence goes on from VAZL01000774.1 coordinate 829, forward strand.
TGCAGGCGCTTGATCTGCGCGCTGACCGCCGGCTGCGTCATACCGAGAGTGTGAGCGGCCTTGGTGAAGCTGCGAAGCTCGACGAGTGTGACCAGCGTTCGCAACAGCTCGGTCGGGATATTGGTCATGTCGGGTGCCGCGGTTGCGGTGCGGTCCGGCTCGCGCGGGACCACACCCGTCGTTCCCCTCCCAACGCGGTCCGGTCATTTCCGATCCGTGAAAATTCCAAAATTTTTGCCCGGGATGTGGAGGGTTGGCGCGAATCCCGCTTCTGCAGGCGCAATGAACCGGGATATCGCTCGGGCGGCCGGCGTTTTCGTCCCTTCCAGGCCGGGCGGCAGGCAATTCCGCGCGCCGGGCAGGGTCTTTCCCGGCCGGATGCTTTACGTTTTTCTTGCCGCGGCGAGCGCTCGTGCTGCCGGCTTGTCGAATATCATCACCTTGGACACGAAGGCGTTCCGGTCGCGGGTATGGGTGAGACCGCGCGCGCGCGCGATCGCGCCGAAATCCTCCTCGAGATAGCTCGCGTAATACGGCTCGTGAAAACTCTGCGGGAAGAGTTCGAGCAGGCCCTCATAATCCGGCTCATCGCCGCGCTGGAGCGAATCCACCAGGATCAGGCGCCCCCCGGGTTTGAGCACCCGGGCGAATTCATCGAACACGGTGCGCCGCACCTTGGGCGGCAATTCGTGGAACAGGAAGATGCTCGTCACCGCATCCTGGCTATCGTCCGGCATGGGAATTTTTTCGCCGTTTCCGACGACGAGGTCGATGCGCGCCCAGCGCCGCAAATGCCGCTTCGCCTCCCTGACGTAAGCCTCGGACATGTCGAGACCGACGGCGGGAAGCCGCGGCCAGACCTGTTTGACGATGTCCAGGAAACGCCCGGTGCCGCAACCGACGTCGAGCAGCCGCATCCGGCGTTGATCGCGTCCGGCGAAAATCTCGTGGAGCTGCGGCAGCGCCTGCCTGCGCGTGGCGTTGGCCGTGCCCTGGAACAGCACCTCGACCTGGGTGTCGTAGCGCCGGGCCGAGTCCTCGGTCAGCCAGCCACCCGACTGGAAATGAAAGTTCTGCAGATAATAGCGCGGCCGCTTCCCGCTGGTTTCGGCCGTCAGCACTTCGTCGCGGGCGCCGCTCTCGCGGCGCCGGTGCACGTCGGGCAGGTCCTCGAAGAATAGCCGCGAGCGGCGCAGCAGGGTCGCCAGCGAGCCGTCGTGATCCGCCGGCAAGGGATAGATGCCCGCCTCGACGTTGGCGAGGTCTTGCCTGAACAGGACCGCCATATCGGCGAACAACCGTCTGCGGTCGGGCACGGCTCGATCGGTACGGGGGCGAGGCCGCGTGCTCT
>VAZL01000774.1:2216-2669 GCA_005883445.1 Alphaproteobacteria bacterium
ACAGCTGGCTTGCGCCATACGCGGCACGGGTGATGAGGCGGGACACCGGATCCGTCATGTCGGCTTCGATTTGAGCACAAGCACGCCGCGCGATGGCAATCAGCCGGTGCGGCAGCGTTCCCGGCTCAGCTCATGCCCGACGCCGAGGTCGGCTCGATCTCGTAGGTCACTCGAACGTCGCCGGGGCGCGCCCAGGGATATTTGTCCTTGCCAAGGTATTTTTTTGCGAGGGTATCGATGTGGGCGTCCGCGTTCTGCTCGGCGACGCGCTTGACGCGGCCGCGAACCTGGACGTAGCGATACGGATTATCGGGATCCATGATCGCCAGTGCCACCGGCGCGCCTTCCTTCATGTTGCGCGCCTTCACCCTGCCCTTCGCCGTATTCACGCGAATGCGCCCGTCCTTGTAATCGAACCAGACCGGCGTCACCTGCGGCGATCCGTCCGGCATC
>VAZL01000808.1 GCA_005883445.1 Alphaproteobacteria bacterium
CAGGTTCTGCACGCGGGCGATGCCTATATCCTGCGCTCCGGCGGCGGTGGCGGCTTCGGCTCGCCGCTCGAGCGCGACCTCGAGAGCCTCGCGCGCGACGTGCGCTGCGGCTATGTCAGCAAGCAGGCGGCCGAGACGCTTTACGGCGCGGTATTCGCGCCCGGCCGCAACGAGATCGACGCGGCGGCGACCGCGGCGCGCCGCGCCGAGATGCGCCGGCAAGGGCTGCCGCAGGATGAGCCGATCGCCGATACCGGCGTGCCGCCGCCGGCGGCATCCCAGCCACATGCGCACGACCATGCGCACGAGAAGCTCAGCGAAGAGGAGCGCGTGGCGCTGGCGATGACCGGCCGGTGTTGTTCTTAAGGCACGCGCTGTTGCGTTCCGCCCTCATCCTGAGGAGCGGACGTGCCGCATATTCCGCTCCGTTCGTCCCCGCGAAAGCGGGGACCCAGATTCGAACAGAACGGTGGACTGGATTCCCAGCATGAGCGCGGTTGCGCGCGTCCATAGCCCGTCGAAGACGGGCGTGAACGCCCTTAACGACGCGCGATGCGCGGGAATGAGCGGCGAGGGACAGCCGCCCGCGTGGTGGCAGGATCGAGCCCGTGCTGCGCGATCAGGTCCTGGCAGTCGGCCGCGATCGCATCGACGTCCTGCAGCATCTTGAGCCGCTTGAAGTGATCGTCGTGGTGAAGCCCCATGCTGTCGCCGACGATCTCCAGCATATTGACGATGCGGAACGGATAGTCGCGCTCGTGCGCGCACAGCTCGCGGTGGTCGGCGTGGTAGACGGCGACCAGCGCGTCGATGCCGGCGCGCTCGGCGGCGTCGAGCTCGTTTTTTTGCAGCTCGCGTCGATAGGCCGGTAGCGCGCGGAAATAGTTGCTCATCAGTCCGACCGCGGGCTGTTTGAGGTCGATGAGCTCGACGCCCGGCACGGCCCGCAGGATGTCCTCGGCGGCTTCGACCACGCCTTTGATCCCGGGATGGCGGTGCAGCGCGACGCGCATGTCGACGCGCCGGCGCAGAAACGGCCGCAGGCGGTCGAGATTGCCCCGCAGGAACAGCATGAACGGCGTCATCTCGAACGGACGCGCGCCGCGGGTCTTCTCGATCGTCGGCAGCGTCGTCTCGGTGAACTGCACGTGGCAGCTCGGACACCAGGACACCACCTGCCCCGACTTGCTGCGCGCGAGCTTGTCCATGGTGCTCTCGGCGAACCGGCCGGAGGTCGCGACGTCGCCGGTTCGCATCTGCACGATGCCGCAGCAATGGCTCGGTCCGCCCAGCACCTGATAGGTGACGCCGATCGCGTCCATGATATCGAGGGCAAGCAGCGCGATGTGCGGGGTCTTGAGCACGTTGCAGCCGGTGTAGAACACGAAGTCGGGCGCCTCGTCCGGGCGCTCCGTCAGTTTCTTTCCGGTCTGCGCCAGCCGATCGAGCGTCGCCTCGTCGAGCTGCAGGCGCGCGAGCACGTTCACGCCCTGGCTCAGGTTGCGGAAGTTTTCCACCCCGCGCCGGCGCATCGCGGGCGCTTCGTTTGCCGCCACGCAGGCGCTCGCCCACTTGCGCGAGGCGTCCGGGCCGTCGCCGGTGCGCAGAATGTCGATGACGCCGGCGATGACCGCGCGCGGCTCGGCGTCGACGCCGCCGGGGCCGGTCACCGGGCAGACCTCGACGCATTTGCCGCAGCGCGTGCAGGCATCGGCCATCGCCGCGACGCGTGCGGACAGCGCGGTTTCGAATGTGTCGGTCATGCCGCCTCGGGCTCTACCGGCCCGAGACTACCGCGTCCGCGCGACGCGTTGAAGCCCGGTTGCGCGTATCGCTTGTTCGCGGGATGCATAGCGGCTCGATCCATATCAAGCCGCGCTCGGTGGCGGGCGCGGACGCCCGCCACCTTCATGGAGCCGCAGATCAGCCGATCCGTTCAGAACGGATAGTACCGGACCGAGGTCATGACGACGTTGTTGTCGGTCGAAACATCACCCCCGATTCCCACGAAGGATTTACGTTTGATGTACTCGTATTGGGCGCCGAACGTCACGCGGCCATAATCTCCCTTGTAGACGTTCTGCCAGAAGCCCGCCGTTATTTCGGATAACCGCTTGTTGTTGGCGATGCAGTCGGCGGGCGTGCCGCCGGAAAATGAGAACGGCGTCGTCACCAAGCAAGTGGCATTGCTGAAGCCCGGATTGCCAAGGCCGAACAAAGTCGCGCCGATGTTGAAGAAGTTCGCCGCGACCTCCTCCTGGCCGGCGTAGACGTAGACGTCGAGCCCTTCCCACGGATGGCCGATAAGGCCCACCATCGCGCTCCACCCGGTCACCAGCGAGAGCGAGCCGTCCGCAGCGATGGTGACATCCGGCAGCTGTCCGGCCCCGTAGCGGCCGACGCCGCGGCCGTAGAGACCGTTGGCGGTGAACTCGAGATATTTCGGAATGAGCGGCAGCAACACCGAACCGCCCACGCCCGCGCCGAACGTGGTCTTGTTGTCGGCGGTGCCCACCATGGTGGTCGAGCCCGCGACGCATGCGCCGACGGCGCACCTCAGGACATTGTCGCTGAAGAACCGCTGCAGCCCGTATATTTCGTAGTGGCCCCAGCCGGGATCGAACGCCGCTTTCTCGATGATGTCCGGCGCCTGGTCCGTCGTGACGTTCACGTTTTGCAAGAAATCTCCCCCGCCCCCGGTATTGACGAAGTTGACTACTTGGCCATTGACGATGCCGCCGCTGGCGAATGCGCCTCCGGTTCCGAGCGGTGCGGTGGCGGTGCTGCCAACAAAGATCGCGGCCGGGTTTTCGGCCGAGACGCCGAGGGCGATGCCCGGAGCGACGTCAACCACTCCGCGGATCTGCCATTGACGGATATAATTGAACCCGACCACGTAGTTCGCGTCGATCGTGAGCGGGATGTTCTCCTTGCGCGGCGTCATATCGACCTGGTTTTGTGTCGCCAGGCTCCAGGTTTGGCCGGCGAGGATGTGAAATCCCCAACCTCCCCAACCAGTGTTGTCATAGGTGAAATAGGCGTGTCGCAAGCGCGGAGCCCAGCTGTTGCTCTGGTTGTAATTCGACGTGTTGCCGACGCCCAGGAAGTCCGACTCGTAAAACCCGGAAAGCTTCTGATAGGGATCGATGTTGCCCTCGACCAGCAGCGAGATTCGACTCTGCCGGGCGGTCCCGTGAAATTCGTGCTCGTTGTAAAGCGGTGAAAATGGATACGGGGTTGTCGCGAAGGCCGTTCCAATGTCGTTGACCATGTTGTGTTGGCGCCAGACCGTTTCCGCGGCGACGAAGCCGCCCAACGTCACCTTCACCCTTTCCGGCGGAGGCGGCGGTAGCGGGCCCTTGGTAGCCATGGGTGGCGGGGCCGAATAACGCGCCGGCGCGGCTTCGACCTTCGCTTCCACCCGCTCGGTCTGTCTTCGCGTTCGCGCGAGTTCTTGCTGAATTTCCTTGAGTTGCTGCTGCAGCAGCTCGGTCTGGCGTTCGAGCTTCTCGATCTTCTGCGCCTCCGCCGATTGCGCTCCGGCGGTAGCGGGATGGAACAGCCACACGCCGAGAAGCGCGGTGCATGCC
>VAZL01000809.1 GCA_005883445.1 Alphaproteobacteria bacterium
GAGCGGCATGATGCGATGCCCGCCATGGCGGTCGATCATTGATCCGACCCGCGGCGAAACCAGCCCCGCCGTCAGCAACGCGAGGGAAAAGCCGCCCATGGCAAAGGCCATCGACCAGCCGCGCTCGTGAGCGATCAGCGGCACGGTCAAGACCGGGGGATAGAAGATAGCGCCCCAGGCCAGAATCTCGGTGACCCCGAGCACCAGGACGGCGCGCCAAGGGCCAGCGATGATATTGGGCAACCGGGGCATGGCGGGAGCGCGCGGGCGAAGGGATTAGACCCTATCAGGGGTGCCGCCGGCGTCGACCTAGCCGATACGCTTGACCATTGCGGCCGCGGTCGGCGCGCAAAGTTCGGCAAATTGTCGACTGCCGCGGACCGCTTCCGGCACGTCGCTGCGCGCGCAGGGCCCATAGCCGAGCCGGCCGAAGAACTTCGCGTCCGAGGCGGTCAGGAGGTAGATCGCGTGACAATTGCGCGCGCGCGCCTCGGTCTCGAGCGTTGCCACCATGGCTGCTCCCATGCCGATTTGACGCAGCGGCGGCAGCGTCACCAGCGAACGCAGGAGCGCATCGCTGCCGTGAATTTCAAGCCCGCCGAAGCCGACCGGAATATCCTCGACCGTCTCGAAGCGCCAGAACAACACGCGCGCATCCCTGACGTCGTCGGCCGGCAAGCGGGCCTTGAGGAGGGCAGCCTTGAGCCCGTCGCGCTCCCACGCAGCAAGCGGCGTGGCGAGCAGGCGGCGGCGTGGCATGCCGGCCTATCCTTGCCTTGCGCGCGCGGGCGAAGACATCGCGTTCCGTTTCGGCTGCACCATAGATGGCGCTCGATTAGGCTTCAATCGGCGATCAGCGCGACGTCGAAGCGTTCGCCTGCGCCGCCCGTGGCGCGCAACGCACGAAAATGCCGGTTCCGTAGCGCCCGTCCACCTCGGGATCCACGTATTTGAGAACCATGACGCGGCCGTCAAAGGAAAGGATTTCGCGATCCTGCACGCCCGGCGTGCGGCCCGCCGGGCCGATATAGTCCTTCCCTGACGTGCTGCCCTTGAGGCGAAGCTCCTGCAGTTCGCTGGAATCGGCGAGGTACATCATGACGCCGCCGTTGGCACCCTGGCCGATCACATAGGGCTGCTTGCACTGGCCGCGCGCATTGGCCTCGGTACGCGTGCGATCTTCCGGCTTGTGATAAGCGGCGTATCCCCAACGGCCGATGATCTCGGTGGGCCGGACATGGGCCGGGATTTCCGGCTCCGGCGGCGCGGAGGCGCCGACCTGCGGAGAGGGCGTGGTGCTACAGGCCGAGAGCGCCAGCGCGGACAGCGCGACGGCGACGAGCGGCCAACCGAAATTGGGATTCCCCATCGACGATCTTCCCTTACTCCTGTCCGCAGCGTCGCAAAACACACCTGCGGGCAGACCGATCTACTCTTACCGGTCGCATGGTTAACGAGTCGGCATAGCCCCCGACGGAACTCGTGAGATCTCCGGCAACTTGGTGTCAGGGTAAGGCCCGCCCAAGGCAGATCTGAGGCAGCGGACGCGGTCCTCAGCTGGGGCCTTTGTGCGCATCCGCAGCCGCAGACCGGCGCGGATGTTGAGGCCGCTTTGGCGTCGAAGTCGGCGTCCGTCCGCGGCGCTCCCGAGGTGCATCGACCTCGGGGGATCGGCGCGTGGGCGCGCACCGGCAGTGCGCCCCATGCTTGACAGCCTCCACGCCAGCCCCTATGTCCCCGCCAGCGATTGGCACTCCTCGATGTGGAGTGCTAACAGCCTGACAGATCGAGCGTATCGATCAAAGACCAAAGCCCTGCCAGCGCCTTGTGAGGAGACTTCATGGCCAAGACCAAGTTCCGTCCCCTGCACGACCGTGTGGTCGTGAAACGTATCGATGCCGAGGAAAAATCGAGGGGCGGCATCATTATCCCCGACACCGCCCAGGAGAAGCCCTCGCAGGGCGAGGTCATCGCGGTGGGGCCCGGTGGTCGCGACGAGGCCGGCAAGATCATCAAGCCCGACGTCAAGGCCGGCGACCGGGTGCTGTTCGGCAAATGGTCCGGCACCGAAGTCAAGCTCGACGGCGAGGACCTCCTGAGCATGAAGGAGGCCGACATTATGGGCGTGATCGCCTGATGTATGAAGGAATCCGACATCATGGGCATCGTCGAGGGCTCCGCCCAGACGACCAAGAAGGCGGCCTGACGGCCGAGTCCTCCCCCAAAATTTCGCGAGATAACAGGAGCTTATAAAGATGGCAGCCAAGGAAGTACGGTTTTCAACCGACGCGCGCGACAAGATGCTGCGCGGCGTCGACATCCTCGCCAACGCCGTGAAGGTGACGCTCGGCCCCAAGGGCCGCAACGTCGTGCTCGACAAGAGCTTCGGCGCGCCCCGCATCACCAAGGACGGCGTGACGGTGGCGAAGGAAATCGAGCTCGAGGACAAGTTCGAGAACATGGGCGCGCAGATGGTGCGCGAGGTCGCCCAGAAGACCAACGACCTTGCCGGTGACGGCACCACCACCGCGACCGTGCTGGCGCAAGCGATCGTCAGGGAAGGCGCCAAGTCGGTGGCCGCCGGGATGAACCCGATGGACCTCAAGCGCGGCATCGACATTGCCGTGAGCGCGGTGGTGAAGGACATCGAGAAGCGCGCCAAGAAGGTCGGCTCGTCCGCGGAGGTCGCCCAGGTGGGCACGCTCGCGGCGAACGGCGACAGCAAGGTCGGCAAGATGATCGCCGAGGCGATGCAGAAGGTCGGCAACGAAGGCGTGATCACGGTCGAGGAAGCCAAAGCGCTCGACACCG
>VAZL01000810.1 GCA_005883445.1 Alphaproteobacteria bacterium
CGGGGAGGTTGCGATGTCATTGCGCATGTCCTGCGGCGCCCTCGCGTGCGCCGGTTTCATCACGTTAGCGCCTGCTGCGCTCGCTCAGGATTGGCCCAACCGCTCGATGCTGGCCGTCAGCACGGTGAGCGCGGGCAACGCCGGCGACACCATCGCACGCATCGTGCTCGATCAGGTCTCGAAGCAGATCGGCCAGTCCTTCGTGATCGAGAACCGCACCGGCGCCGGAGGGACGATCGGATCCGCCTCGGTGGCCAAGGCCGATCCGGACGGCTACACGATCCTGCTGTTGACGTCCTCGCAGGGCTCTGCCGTCGCACTTTACAAGACGCTGCCGTACGATCCGCTGCACGATTTCGTTCCAGTCGCCCTGTTCGGCGTGCAGCCGAGCGTGCTGGTCGCCGCGCCCGCGAAAGGCTGGACGTCCGTCGCCGACCTAGTGGCCGCCGCCAAGGCGAAGCCGGGCGCGTTGAACTTTGCCTCCGCCGGGCTGGGCTCGGCCTCGCACTGGGCCGCCGAGCGATTGCGGCTCGCGGCCGGCATCAACGTCCAGCACATTCCGTTCCGTGGTCCGGTCGAGGCCTTCACCGAGGTGATGACCGGGCGCGTCGACTTCTACTATCTGCCGATCGCACCCGCCCTGCCCAACATCAGGGACGGCAAGGTGGTGGCGCTGGCCGTGAGCACGGCGAAACGCGCGCCGGCGCTGCCGAACGTGCCGACGGTGGTGGAGGCAGGCTATCCCGACGCACAGTATCTGTTCTGGGGCGGGCTCGCCTTGCCGGCAAAGACCCCGCGCGCCATCGTCGATCGGCTCAACGCCGAAACGCAGAAGGCGCTCGCGGTGCAGGCCGTGCAGGAGCGATTGGCGACGTTCGGGGTCGAGCCGATGCCGATGCCGGCGGACGAGTTCGGCAAATTCTACCGCGACGACGTGGCGGCGATCGTCAAGCTGGCGAAAGACGTCAACCTGGTGCCGACCAACTGACGCGCCGCGCGCGCGGGCGCGTTGGACCGACAGTTACAACGACGGTGCGCCTTGGTTCCTTTGACGCCCTTCCTGTGGCCGGCACTCGCCGCGGCGACGGCGAGCGAGATGGTTTCGGCGTTCGCCAAGGAACTTGCGCAGCTGGCCGCCGGGGACCCCTCGAACTCCGTGCCGCGCGAGCCGCGGTGGACCACGCCGAACCGCGTTGCGCTCGAATTGCCCTCGATGCAGCTGCGCGAGTTCTCGCCGGACGGCGACGGCATTGCGACCTTGATCTGTGCGCCGCTTGCCCTCCATGACGCCACGCTGACCGATTTCGCGCCCGACCACAGTCTCGTCGCGGCGCTGCAAATGGCCGGGCTGCGAAATCTATTCGTGACGGATTGGCGCTCGGCGAGCCCCGACATGCGCTTCTTTTCGATCGACAGCTACCTCGCCGATCTCAACGTCGTGGTCGACGAGCTCGGCGGCTGCGCCATTCTGGTCGAGGTGTGTCAAGGCGGCTGGATGGCGCTGGTCTATGCCGCGCGCTACCCCGGCAAGGTGCGCGGTCTTGTTCTGGCCGGAGCACCGGTTGACATCAACGCCGGCGAATCCGAGCTATCTCGGCTCGCCCACAGCGCGCCGGCGTCCATGGCCAAACAACTGGTAGAGGTCGGCGGTGGATGCGTCCGCGGCGCGCATCTGCTGCAGCTGTGGAGACATCCGCCGCTCGAACCGCAAGCAATTCAGGACCTGCTACAGGTTCCGGATGATATGCCGGGCAGCTCTGCACTGATCGCGCGCTTTCGCGAATGGTACATGCGCCCCATCGATCTCCCCGGCACCTATTATCTTGAGGTTGTCCAATGGCTCTATAAAGACAATCAGCTGGCAACGGGCCGTTTCGCGGCGCTCGGCCGCCCGATCGATCTCGCGATGGTGCGAGGCCCAATTTTCCTGCTCGCGGCACGCAACGACGAGGTCGTCGCTCCCGAACAGTTGCTCGCGGCCACACGTCTTGTCGGCAGCAAGGAGCTCCGCACGGAGATCGCGGCCTGCACGCATCTCGGGCTGTTCATGGGCGCAACCACGGTGCGACAAACTTGGCCCGAGATCGCGCGCTGGCTCGCGGCTACTTCTGCCGGGCTGCCGACAAGATGAGCGAGCGAAACGTCGCGAAGTCTTTGATAACGGTAACAGAGGCCGCGGGGTCAAATGCTCAAAGCGAGCAGTTCAATCGCGCCGATACCGATCACGAGCACTGCGAGCGCGACGGGATCGTAGTCGAGCCAATACCGCTTTGTTTGCATGGTACGCCTCCCTGTTCCCGCCTATTAGTCGGTCCGGCAGGCAAAAGGTTCGAATGCCTCACAAGGCATTGGAACTGCTTATGAATGTCGATCGGACGCCAGCCAAGCCGTAGCGCCAGCTTGCAGCCCTGCGTAATCCTGTCCTTCTCGATATGATATGGCGGGGTCTGCGACCCGGACGGGAAACCATATGAAACGGACCGCAGGGCCACAGCTCGAGCGCCCGCCCAGGAGCCACCCACCGCGAGTAAGGTTTGGGCTGGCTTCGCCGGCAACCGGCGCCCGCGTTTGCCGGCGCGGATAGGAATCGACGGAGAAATTCCATGGTCATTGCCAGCAACAACAAGACGTCAGTCATGCTTGGATTGCTTGTTTGCGCTCTCGGCATTTCGGTCTCTTCCTCTGCCGATGCCCGGAAGGCGAACAGACAAGGCACCTATATCGAGCAGGGATACCCGAACCCGACGCCGGGCATAACGGTCATGCCGCGCAATACGCCGAAAGCGAATATTGTCTGTTGGACCCCCTGCGGCCAGGCCGGCGCTATCGTTCTGGGCGCTGATCCCGATCCAAATATCCGAGCGTATTTGATTCGCGATGCCAGCCGCTACTTCGGCGGTGGCAGTCGATAATAGGGGCGTTCGCCGACCGAGTTAGGGACTAGGGTCCGCAGCGTTCAGTCAGGCGCTGCCGAGAGGCGGTCATCACTGCTGTGCGCCAGCCGAGGATATTGTTGTCACGCGTCGAAAGATGGTCGCCGAACATTTGTTACGAGGAATTAATCGAAGCGCAATGTCCGTTGGATGAAGCGAGCGTTAGGCTCAGCAAGGTCAAAGCGCGTGGGTCATTCAAGAATAGCGGGAAGGCGCCATGAACCGACGACATTTCGGATTGAGCGTTGCCGCCGCGGTTTTGCTGGCCCAGCAGTTGCGCGAAGCCGTTGCGCAGAGCGCGGGCCAACCGCGTTCCATCGGCGACACCGATGCCGCATGGCGCGTGCGCGACGACGCCGCCGCCTTTCTCGCATCACTCGACGAAGCCACGCGCAAGGCGGTCTCCTTTCCGCTCGAAGCGGATCAAAGGACGTCGTGGAGCAATCTGCCGGTCGCACTTGTTCCGCGGGTTGGAGTGAATATCGGCGCGCTCGGCGTGGACAGCAGGCGCCGGTTGCACGATCTCCTGCGCGCGTCCACCAGCAGCCAGGGCTACCACAAGATCGCAGCGATCATGCGCCACGACGACATTCTGCGGGCAGCGGAACTCGAATACCTGCAACATAATCCGCCACGGCCGCGGGCCGGACGCAACGCCATCGAGAGCATGGGATCGGCAAACTATTGGGTTGCGATCTTCGGCGAGCCGGTGCGCGGCAAAGCATGGGCTTGGTTGCTCACGGGCCATCATCTCGGCGCCACCTTCACCTGCGCCGACGGCCGCGTGACGGCGGCACCATTGTTCCTAGGCGCGCAACCATTGGAGGATTTGACCGGACCATATGCGGGTTTTGCGGTGCTCAGCCACGAAGGGCTGCGCGGGCTTGATCTCGTCGGCTCGCTCCACCCGGAACAGGCCAAGGTCGCCGTCGTGTCCACCGAGCCGTTTTTCTCCGACGTGCTCACGGGCGTCGGCCGGCGCAACAGCCTGAGCCGATTCGAGGGCCTTCCCGCCGGCGATCTCGACGCGCCGCAAAAGCAACTGCTGCTCGCGTTGGTCGAAGAGTACGTGCGCAACGCCGATACCGACGCCGCCGAGCGGCACCTCGACGCCATTCAACGCGCCGGCCTCGAGCAACTGCATTTTTCCTGGCGCGGTCCCACCAGCGACGTACGCAGTCCCTTCTATTATCGGGTGCATGGACCGCGGTTGATCATCGAATTCGCCGTTCAGGAACCCAATCACGT
>VAZL01000815.1 GCA_005883445.1 Alphaproteobacteria bacterium
CGCCTCGTCGCGGGTGAGTACGCCCTTTTTGACCAGAGCCCGAAACAGCGCGACCGTGGCGGTGAGCGCCGCCATGGTATATGCCGCGTCTTCGAATGCGTTCATGTCGCGCTTTCCGGTGATGGTCCAAACCGCAGCCGGATTCTCACATCACTTGCCCAGATCGACGCGTCAAGACGTCGACGCGTCAAGACGCTCGCGCCCGTTCGGAAGCGCTCCGGCCGCTGCGGACGTGGGTGGTTGCATCTCAAGACTAGCACGACCGCGGGATGGTGCCCGGGATCTGTGATTGCAATACAACACTTGGCCGCAAAATCCTGACCGCAAGGGCTCATCCTCTTGCATCTCGCCGCACGGCATCAATAGTGGTGATGGGACGGTAGCGCCGCTCGCGTCCTCATCGGGAAGCGGCGCGCTGGCCGTGTGGTGTTGAGAGCGTGTGATGTCGTCGTATGTCATGTACTGCCGGGCCCAGGCCGCCGAGTGCGCGCGGCGGGTCAAATTGGCGAGTTCGCCGGAGATCGCGGCCAGCCACCGCAGTTTGGGGCTGCGATGGCTCAGACTGGCGGAGAAAGCGCAGGCGGCGCCCTTCGGGCGAACGAGCAAGCCGGAGCCCGCTGCCCGCGCCGCCCGCGCTTAACGAGCGGCTTTTTTCAACCCGACGCGACTAAGCACGCAGGCTGCGGCCAATGACGTCGGCGCCTAGCGCGCCGCGGCGATGACGGCGTCCTCGTAGGTACCCGAGCCCATGCCGCTGTCGGCGAAGATGCCGTGGTCGGCGATCCATTTGAAGGTCTCCTCGTAGACCTCCTTGGTGTAGGTCTCGAACACGAGGCGCTCGCCCGGACCCCAGCGGCGCGTGTCCATCGTGGCGTGGTAACGCGTGGGGAACTCGTTCTTGTAGTAGTGGGTATAGCGATCGGGGCGCAGATCGATGTCGCGTTGCGCGCGCTTGAGCGCGCGGAAGAACTTGCGCAGGTCTTCGGGATCGGGATCGCCGGTTACCATGGTCGCGATCATGAACGTCGTGTCGATCACTTTGCGGAAGCCAAGCTGTTCGGCGAAGTAGTAGGGGCCGCTGAACAGGGCCGAGGCCTGCGCCTTGCCATCGATGAGCTGATCGAGGCGATGGAACAGCATGCCGTCGGCGAAGGTCAGATTGATCTTGTCGGCCGGCATAAATTGCTCGAGCGCCTGGATGGCCGGCGAATCCTGGGGCACGAAGACGCCCGACGGCGCCACAGAATAGACGCCGGCATAGAGCTGGCCGTTGCCCTTCGAGGCGGCGACGCCGACGGTCCAATGGCAGGCGCAGCTCACGTTCGAGGTGCGGCCGCGCTCGAACGACTGCATGGCGCCGACCTTGTCGCCCTTGTAATGGTGCGCGCCGTCGGTCGATTTGATCAGCTCCTGAAAGACGTAATCGAGGCCTTCGTCCTTGAAATATCCCTTCTCCTCGGCCACCCATTCCTGCAGCCGAAAGTGCGGCTCGATGATGAACTTGTCCTTGCTCATGTGTACCTCCTTCTCACGTCGTTTCGTTGCATCTCGACTTGGCTCAGCAGCAAGCGGGGTTTTCTCGGCGCTTGTCGCGGTGCTCCGCAACCCGCCGCGCGCCGATCATCTTCACGTGCTCGTCCATCAGCCGGCCCGCGCCGGCGCCATCGCGCATTTCGATCAGTGACGCCAATTCCTTGTGGGCGTCGAGGACACGGCGCGCCACGCTCGGCGTGAGCGTCGGGTTGTGCGCCGGCCAGGAGACATGCTGCAGCGAGATGAGCTGCACCACCAAGACGCGGTTGTGGGACGCTTCGGCGACGGCGAGATGGAATTCGCGCGACGCGCGCGTGAAGCCGCCGACGTCGTTGATTCTGCGCTCGGCGTCGGCGATGAGCTCGCGCAGCCGGACGTGATCCTCGGCGGTGGAATTGACGGCGGCGAGCTCGGCAGCGCGGCACTCGATGGCGCGCTGCGCGTCCATGATCTCGCTAACCGACACGCCGGCGAGATCGAGCTGCACGGCCAGCGCCTCGGCGAACAGGCGGGCATTGCCTTGCGCGATACGCGCACCGCCGCCGGAGCCGACCTTGATCTCGACCACGCCCTGGGCTTCCAACGTTCGCAATGCGTCGCGCGCAACGATGCGGCTGACCGCGAACCGCTCGGCCAGGTCCTTTTCCGTGCCGAGGAAATCGCCCGGGCGAAGCTCCTTGGCAAACAGCGCGTCGCGCACCTGGGCGACGATCTGCGTCGACATGGTCGCGGTGCGGAACGGAATGACCTTCCGCTCGCTGCTCTTCATGGCCGGATGCAGCCGCATGCAAAATCTCCGCGCCATCGCGCGCGCGCCCAGATGCCTGGGCGAAAGTCACAATGATGATAAAGATGATATCTTTCCAGTCAAGGGCCATTGGTCCGCTGGCGGCGGCGCTGATGCACCGGAACTCGGGCTCGCCCGAGTTCTGCACTATTAAAGCCATCGCGGAAAAAGTCGCCGGGCTGGTAGAGACCTTTGCCCCTAGCCGCGACCTCGAGGGGTGGTGCGGTCGACGCCCCTCGTCCGCGCCGGCGAGGCGATCGAGTGACGCGAAAAAATCCTCACGCGTGCGGCGCGGTCAGAAAGGTCTGCGGTGATGCGTCGGCACCGAGCGGCGGAGTGCTCGATCCGTCGGCCGCGGCGCCCCCGCCGCCGCCAAAACCCGCCATTGCTTGCACGAGCTCCGAGGTCGAGTCCGCGCTACCCGTTGATGCGGGCGGAGGATCGGCCGCGAAGCCGCCGAGCTGCCACTCCAAGCCCACGTGTCCCAGGCTGGCAGCGCCGACGATTTGATTGTTGGCGATGTTGTAGGCCTCGAATGCGCCGGTGTTGACGTTGCGCAAGACCAGGTCGGACGAGGTTTCGCCGATGACGGGAGCAACGCCCGCGAATTGCCAATCCAAGCCGACCGTGCCGAGGAAGGCGGAGCCGGTGATCTGATTGTTGGTGATGTTGTAGACCTGCAATGCGCCCGTGCTGCTGTTGCGCAACAAGAGATCGCTTTCGCCTGGCTCGCTGCTGAAGTCGCCGACGCCCGAGAACTGCCAATCAAGGCCGACCGTGCCGATGAAGGCGGAGCCGGTGAGCTGGTTGTTGACGATGTTGTAAACCTGCAATCCGCCGGTCTTGCTGTTGCGCAACACGGTGAGTTGATTGTTGGCGATGTTGTAGACCTCCAAGCCGCCATTATTGACGTTGCGCAGGATCATGTCGGTTTCGCCGCGGCTCGAAAAATTGCCGAAGCCCATGACCTGCCAATCCATGCCGACCGTGCCAAGGAAGGCGGCGCCGGTGATGTTGTTATTGCTGATGTCGTAGACCTCGAAGCCGCCTGTACTGGCGTTGCGCAAAAGCATGTCGGTCGTATCACCGACCTGGAA
>VAZL01000816.1 GCA_005883445.1 Alphaproteobacteria bacterium
CGGCAACCTCGGCAACGCAGGGTCGGCGCCCATCAACATCAGCGGCAAGGTCGCCAAGAACGGTGCCGTGGTCGTCAGCGTGAACGCTGGCGACAAGAGCGCGATCGGCAAGGGCCGGCTTGCGGGCGCGAGCGGCGCCGGGTCCTGGAGCGGCAATGGCAACGGCGCCTGCTCGGGCGTCTGGGAGGCCGAGCGGCGCGGGTAAGCCCGCAGCCTGGACGCAGCGGCGACGATGTGGTTAACGCCCGGGCTGAGCCCGGGCGTTCGTTGCTTCCCGGCGCTTTGCGGCATTGATCGGCATGCAGAGTCCCAAACGAGACCCCTTCTCCGCCCCGTTGCCGCCGGCGTTGATCTACGCGGCGGCGCTGACCTGTGGGGTGCTGGCTGCGCTTGCGCTTGAGATCTACCTGACCGGCGCCGGGTTTGACCCGGCCAATCTCTGGGAGAATTCCCTTTCCAGCGGAACGCGCGACCTGCGCACGGCGGGCCCGTGGTGGGGCATTGCCGCCCTCGCCTTCATTGTGAGCGGGATAACGGCCGCGGCGCTCAGCCGCTTCCCCCCGCCCTGGCACCGTTACCGCCTGCTGCGCTGGGTCGCCGCCGGCGTCATCCTGTTGCTGCTCGAGGATATCACCCATTCCGCCGGCGGGTCCGAGGGCGTGGCGGCCGGTGTGAACCTCGCGGTTCGCTTGACTGCCCTCTGCCTCGCGGCGCTGATGGCGTTGCTCGGAGCCTACGTCGCAGTGCGGCGTTGATTGGCAGCGAGCTCGATCTCAATCGCAGATTGTACTCTGTTCCATGGATACCCGCTCTAGCTGTGGCGGGGCGCGGTAAACATTCCTGCGCCGGGTCGAACCTTAACCCGCGGTCGCGACACTAATACTCAACTAGAGGTGCGGCCTCGGCGTCGGGGGAAACCGCACACGTAAGGTTTCGGAGAACTTGATGGCATTTGCCGACTACGCGCCGGCACGGGCGAACGATCAATCGACCCTACGACGCGGCCCCTCACCTTGGGTGACGGCGCTGCTGACCGCGCTTACGCCTGGGCTGGGGCACATTTATATCGGCCAGGCTCGCCGCGGAATCACGCTATTCCTTCTGATCATGATCGCGGACATGCTGCTGATGTTCGCGATGATGGGCGTTTTGGCGCGGTTCTGGATGTTCGCCGTCAGTCTCGCCTTGTTGGTGGGGCTGTGGTTCTACATCATGGTCGATGCGATTTCGCGTGCCAACCGCACCCGCGACTATCCGCACCAGCGTTACAACCGCTGGACGACCTACGCCGGCGCCTTTGTGCTCGCCTGCCTCGTCTTCGCCGGCCCCTGCGTCTACGCCCTCCATGCCAAGTCGTCAGGCCAGCTGTTGTGGTTGAACGCCGTCACCCCCAGCATGGAACCCACATTGCGGATGGGCGAATATTTTCTCGCTGATGCAACCTACTATCGCAACCGCCACCCCAGCCGTGGCGAGGTCGCGGTCTACGTGCACCCCAAGCAAGAGCAGGTCCACTACATCAAGCGCATCGTTGCCGTGGAGGGCGACCGCATCGCGATCAAAGCCGGTCACGCCATCGTCAACGGCATGATGGTCACGGAGCCTTATGTCGACGCCGGCGACGCGCAGGCGCGTTTCGCCAACGAGGCGGAAATCCGCGTGCCGCTCGGATACGTCTATGTGCTCGGCGACAACCGCGCCAACAGCGTCGACAGTCGCGACAGGGTGGCGCACGGTCCGGTGCCGGTGGGCAATCTGATCGGACGCGTCACGGATATCGCCATCTCGCGCCACTTGGCCCGCATGGGCCGCTGGGTTGGAACGCCGAGCAATTTCTAAGATCGAATCCGACTCGTCAGCTCATATGCTGTCGTCCCCGCGAAAGCGGGGACCTCTATTCCAGAGGCGGTGGTTATGGGTCCCCGGAGCCGGGACACGCAGACTCGCAGCGCTACCGCACCAACTCCCGCATCGCTTTGTCCAACCCCTCGAGCGTCAGCGGATACATCCGCCCGCCCATGAGCTGGCGCATGATGCGGATCGACTGGGTGTAGTCCCACTCCTTCTCCGCCACCGGATTGAGCCACACGCAGGCCGGATAGGTTCTCGCCACGCGCTCGATCCACGCCGCGCCGGTCTCCTCGTTGAAATGCTCGACCGAGCCGCCCGGCGCCATGATCTCGTAGGGCGACATCGCGGCGTCGCCGACGAAGATCACCTTGTAGTCGTGCGGATAGGTGTGCAGCACATCCCAGGTAGGCGTCGTGTCGTCGAAGCGACGACGGTTTTCCCTCCACACCTTCTCGTACAGGCAGTTGTGGAAATAGAAATGCTCCATGTGCTTGAACTCGCTGCGCGCGGCCGAGAACAGCTCCTCGGTCG
>VAZL01000817.1 GCA_005883445.1 Alphaproteobacteria bacterium
TGCTGGGGAAGCTGGAATGGGCCGCACGCCTTCGACGTGCCGATGAAAGACATCGTCGACCTGATGCTGCAGGTGAACGTCGGCGCCTATCAGTTCGAGGCCGCCAATCCGCGCCACGAGCACGAATGGGTGGTCTGGCGGTCGGTCAAGCTGCCTCCGGGCAAGGTGCTGATCCCGGGCGTCATCAGCCATGCCACCAATATCGTCGAGCATCCCGAGCTCGTGGCGCAGCGCCTCGTGCGGCTCGCCAACATCGTCGGACGCGAGAACGTCATGGGCGGCACCGATTGCGGCTTTGCGCAAAGCCCGTTTGCGCAGCGCGTTCATCCCACCATCATGTGGGCAAAGCTCAGGTCGCTCGCCGAAGGCGCCAAGCTCGCAACGGATGAGCTCTGGGGCCGGCGTTCGGCGGCCTGAAGCTCGCGATGGTCCAACCGGCACAAGCAAGCACACGCGTCGCGCCGACGGCTGCGCTGACGGTCAAAGCGGTCGAGCGGCTCGCGGGAAGCGGCACGCGCTTCGCCTATGCGGTCAAGGCCGGACCGTGGATTTTCCTCAACGGCCACGAGGCGTTTGATTTCGAGCGCGGGCTCGCTCCCGAGGTCGAAGGCCCGAGCGGACATCGCTTGAACGGCCGTCCGCCGCTGCGGCGCGAAGCCGACTACATCCTCCAACGCATGCGGACCATTCTCAAGGAGTTCGGCTGCGATCTGGCGAACGCCGTGCGCGTCGATCAGTACTATACCGGCGGGCAGGCGGTGCATGCCTATCACCTGGCGCGCTTTGCCGAGTTCGGCGGCTACATTCCGCCGAGCACGTCGATCATCATGCCGCGGTGCTTCACCGCGCGCACCAATATCCACACCTCGATGATCGCCGTCGTTCCCGGAAAGAACTGGACGATCGAAAAAATCACCCTTCCCGGCGAGGCGATCTCCGCGTCCGGCTACAATCCGGCCGTGGTCGTCAACGACTTCGTCTTCGTCGCGGGCAATCAAGCCTTCGTGGAGAGCGGCGAGCTCGGCCCCGGCGTGGCGATGCCGCCCGCGCGCAACTGGGGCGGCGAGAGCGCCTTCCGCCGTCAAGCGCACTACGTGATCAGGGAGCGGCTCGAGCCCTCGCTCAAGGCGGCGGGGTCCGCGCTCGAGCACAGCCTCAAGGCGCAGGTCTACATCCGCGGCGTCGATAACTTCCCCGATTTCATCGACGTGTGGTCGCGGTATTTCCGCGACATTCCGTGCGCGCTGACGCTGGTGCCGGCACAGGACTATTCCAGCACCGAGAGCATGCTCGAGATCAACTTGATCGCACTCAAGACCGGCGCCACGCGCAGGAAAGAGGTGGTCAAGGTCGGCATACCCGCGCTTGCAACCTACGGGCCCTGCCTGCGCGCGGGCGAGTTGGTCTTCCCGTCCGGTCTGATGGCGATTACGGACGACGGCCGCGTGCCCGGCGCCGACAACGCGGCGGCGTTCGCTGCGCTCGCGCTTGCAGGGCATGCCCAAGGCGCCTTGCTCCACCGCTACGCGGAAGGGATCTGCGAGGCCGTCGGCGTCGCCATGGGCAACGTCGTGCGCGCGCAATACTTCCTGACCGATATTCGCGATTTCGCCGGCGTCGCCGCCGCTTGGTCCGACCGCTGTGGAGACGGGCCGCACCCGTTTGCCGCCGTGCAAGTGCCCGGCCCGCTGCCGACGAGCGCCGCCACGATCATCGGCGACTTCTGGATCTACGCGGGATGACGCTGCCCTCCGAGAGCCGCGGTACTATCTCGACGAAGATGGATGCGAGGTCCGCGCAAAGGCGCTAAATCGTCATTGCCGGGCTTGACCCGGCAATCCATCCATCTTCGTAAAGACCTTTGTACAAAAAGGATGGATGCCCTTGATGTTCTGCACCAGATGGTCGGCCGAAAACGACGCCTTGCCGATCCCCGCCTGGACGATGCCGGCCTTCTCCACCCGAAACTCCACCGAGCCGCCCTTGGCGCCCCTGACCGCGTTGGTCACGTCCATGGTGACCGTGCCGACCTTCGGGTTCGGCATCATGCCGCGCGGGCCCAACACCTTGCCGAGCCGGCCGACCAGCGGCATCAGGTCGGGCGTGGCGACGCAGCGGTCGAAATCGATGGTGCCGCCCTGGACTTTCTCGACCAGGTCCTCGGCGCCGACCACGTCGGCGCCGGCGGCTCGGGCTTCATCGGCCTTGGCGCCGCGCGCGAACACCGCCACGCGCACGCTGCGGCCGGAACCGTTCGGCAGGTTGACGATGCCGCGCACCATCTGATCGGCGTGGCGGGGATCGACGCCGAGATTCATCGCCACCTCGATGGTCTCGTCAAACTTGGCCTTGGCCCGCTCCTTGACCATCTTCACCGCCTCTTCGAGCGGATAAAGCTTGGCGCGGTCGACACCTTCGCGAATGGCGGTGGTGCGTTTTCCGAGGTTGGTCATGGCGCTACTCCGCGACCTCGACGCCCATGGAGCGGGCGGAACCTTCGACCATGCGCATCGCCGCCTCGATGGTATCGCAGTTGAGATCCTTCATCTTCTGCTGGGCGATCTCGCGCACCTGCGCCTTGGTCACGGTGCCGGCCTTGTCGCGCCCCGGCGTCTTCGATCCGCTCTCGAGCTTGGCCGCTTTCTTGATGAAATAGGACACCGGCGGCGTGCGCATCTCGAAGGTGAACGAGCGGTCCTGATAGACCGTGATCACCACCGGAATCGGCGATCCCTTCTCCATCTTCTGGGTCTGCGCGTTGAACTTCTTGCAGAACTCCATGATGGCAAGCCCGCGCTGACCGAGCGCCGGCCCGATCGGAGGCGACGGATTGGCCGCCCCCGCTGGCACCTGCAGTTTGATGTAGCCGGTGATTTTCTTTGCCATGGTCTAACTCCTGTCGTTGGCCGCGCTCGGCCGCTTCAGGGTTCGTGGTGCGGATTTAGGCGGTTGGCGGCCGCCGTCACCTCCCACGCTCGCTCTCCACTTTGTCCTTGCCGGGCATAGCGCATCTTCCGACGCGTTATGCAAGGGCATGACCAACTCCAGTTCGTCTACTCTTTAATTCTCCACGCGTCACGCGGAGCCCGTTGGCCCCTATAGTTTCTCCACCTGTCCCATCTCGAGTTCCACCCGCGTCGGGCGACCGAAAATGGAGACCGCGACCTTGAGCCGCGAGCGCCCGTCGTCGACTTCCTCGACCACGCCGTTGAAGGAGGCGAACGGTCCCTCCGACACCCGCACCTGCTCGCCCACCTCGAAGGAGACCGACGGCTTCGGCCGCTCGATGCCCTCCTGCACCTGATGCATGATGCGCTGGGCCTCGGCGTCCGAAATCGGCTTGGGCTTGTTGTCGGCGCCGAGAAAGCCCGTGACCTTCGGCGTGTTCTTGATCAGGTGATAGGCCTCGTCGGTGAGGTCCATCTTCACCAGCACGTAGCCGGGGAAGAATTTGCGCTCGGCGTCGACCTTTTGTCCGCGGCGCACCTCCACGACCTTTTCGGTCGGCACCATGACCTCCTCGAACAGGTGATCGAGGTGGCGCTGCTTGGCCTGCTCGCGGATCGAATCGGCGACCTTGCGCTCGAAATTCGAATAGGCCTGGACGATGTACCAGTGCTTGTCGGTCATTCCACCGGCTCCTTCACCCGCCGATGCCGAGAACGAAGGTCACGAACATACGCATGAACTGGTCGGCCACCAGGAAGAATATGGAGGCGACGGCCACCATTACGAATACCATGGCAGTGGTGATGGCGGTCTCGCGCCGGCTCGGCCACGTGACCTTCTGCGCCTCGGCGCGCACCTCCTGCAAGAATTTAAACGGACTGATCTTCGCCATATAGCTCACTTGCCGCCATCTCGGGGTGCGGCCACAACCCATTGCGCTGTCTAGAGTTTGGTGACCGAGCCGGACTACGCCTGGCAGGAGTGGA
>VAZL01000792.1 GCA_005883445.1 Alphaproteobacteria bacterium
CTGCGAATGCGGCCTTTACCGATGGATCGAGCGCTGCTGTCGCCGACTGCCTGGCCACAATAGCTCTTCGGCGGTAGTACGTTGCCTGTACATCCATGAAGCCCCCCGTTGTTGTGATTGAGCGACATTGCAAGACAAATCAGTGCTGGATTGCGGTGCGATTCAAAAAAACTCAAAGCGTTGCAAAAATCTCACAGAGTCCCGCACAAGAGCGCGCGGATGACGCCCCATTCGGCAAGTGAGTTCCACCGACGGCGTGGCCGAGAAATAATTTTATTTTCGTCATGCGTGCGCGCGCGATTCTCGGAAGCTCTCATTCTCGCCCCCGCCGTCGTTTTTACTCGGGCGACGGGTGAAAGCGCATCGACGCGCCCCAAGAAGCACCGCCGAGCGTCGCGCCCCGCCGAGGCGCGAGCGTTGCCTCCTCCCGGTCACGCCGGATGAGAGTAGAACCCCGATCATCATGCAGGGTCTGCCAAAACGGCCGGCGCGGACTGCGGATTATCCGAAGGAACGCGCGCAGCGCCGCGCACGATCCCGCGCGGCAGCAGCAAGCATCTGCCGCCGGTTTCCTCGCCGAGCGTGCGATTCGCGAAAGCTCCAACCCGCCTTGCCGGTCTGGAAACCGCCGCCGATCAACAGTGTCGGCGACCGCGTCACCAATAGCCTGCACTCGTTTGCGCTCAATGGCGGGCTCGCAAATACCCGTTGCCTCAATTTTCGCCTCAATTTTCGCCGCTCTTTTCGCCGCTCCCCGTCACCTTTTGGCCACGGTGCTGGGGTCGGCTAGGCCTGCGGAGAGGGGAATTTTCCGCACGGGGGAGGCTGCAATGGCCAAAGTCCTGAACGAAATCTTGCTATTTTCTTCCATGGCTGTGTTCGTCACGGGGATCGTGCTCGCGGCTGCGAGGCTGCTCATCTAATCAAGCCTGCGAAGAAGAGAGATAAAAAAGCCCGGCAGCGCGAACCTGCCGGGCTTTTTGCATGGATCGAACACAATGCCAATGACGAGAGGGGAAAGGCGCCGCTACGTCTGCTCGGGCTTAAAGTTCATGGCCACGCCGTTGATGCAATAGCGCAGATTCGTCGGCGGGGGCCCGTCGTTGAACACGTGGCCGAGATGGCTGCCGCAACGGCTGCAATGCACCTCGGTGCGCACCATGCCATAGCTTCGATCGGTCGAACTTTCGACCGCGCCCTCGACCGGGTCGTTGAAGCTCGGCCAGCCGGTGCCGCTCTCGAATTTCTTCTTCGACACGAACAGCGGTTGGCCGCAGCCGGCGCACGTGAACGTGCCCGGGCGTTTCTCGTAGTTGAGCGCGCAGCTGCCGGGCGCTTCGGTCCCGTGTCCGCGCAGCACCTGGTATTGCTCGGGTGTGAGCAGACGGCGCCACTCCGCATCCGTATGGGTGACCGCAAACCGCTTGTCGTCCATGGCTCCTCCTCCGCTCGCGTTCGCCGCGTCGTCCGACTCAGGCGGCGTTGCGATCGAGCAGCTCGATCGACACCCCCTCCGGCGCGCGCAGGAAAGCGACGCGCACGCCCGGCCGCACCGTGGTCGGCTCCCTGGTGAACTCGACGCCCTTGGCCTTGAGCTCCGCGACCACGGCGTCGATGCCGGTGACCGTGAGTCCGAAGTGATCGAGGCCCTGGTAGGGCGTGATCGGAGGCGGATTGACGCCGTCGCCGGGCGCGACCGGCGCGATGAAGATGTTGGCGCCGCCGAGCTTGAGGTCGATGCGCGGCTTGCCTTGCTGCATGCTGCGGATCACCTCGGCGCCGAGCATGCGTTCATACCACTGGGCGGTCGCTTCGGGATTGGCGGTTCGCAAATGGATGTGGTCCCAGGTGTACTTGACCATGGTTCGATCTCCGTAGGTTGCCGCGTCGGGCTAGCGTAGCGCGGATCGAGCGGCGGCGAAATGCGAGAAAAGCCGCCCGGCTGCGATCGCGCTTGGATTTGGCCGGCGTCCGCGTCCGACGGCTCACCCAGCGCGCGCTTCTCGCCGCTCGCGGCCGAGCTCGGCGAGGATTTCTTCGTTGTGCTGGCCGAGCGTGGGCGGGGCCGCGTCGATGCGCGGACCGCCATGGGCGAAGGTGAACGCCGCCAACGGCACGCCAAACCCGCCGTCGATGCCATGACCGGCGGCGTGGCGGTGAACGACGCCGCGCGTTGCCAATTGCGGATCGGCGAGCGCCTCGCCCATGGTGCGCACGCGCGCGGCCGGCACGTGGCGCGCTTGCAGGAATTCCTCCCATTCGTCGGCGGTGCGCGTCAACATGATCTCCGAGAGGACAGCGATCTCGCGGTCGTGATCCTCGTCGCGCTCGTCGTTGGTGCGCTTGATCATGTCCGGCCGCCCCAGCACGGTCCACAACCGGCGCTGCTGGCGCAGGTTGCTCGCGCCCAGCATCACCAGCCCGTCCTTGGTCTCGAAGGCCCCGTTGGTGGCATGGGGATGGCGATTGCCATGGGGCTTGGGGTGGACGCCGTTGCGCAGAAAGCCGGTCAGATGCGAGCTCATGAGGATCATCGCCACGTCGAGCATGGCCATGTCGATGCGCTGGCCGCGCCCGGTGCGCTCGCGCTGGAACAGCGCCGACGCCAACGCGAAGGCGCCGGTCATGCCGGTGGCGTAATCGATCGCCGGCGCGCCGAACTTCACGGGGTGCACGTCCTTGGTCCCCGTCATCGCCATGA
>VAZL01000793.1 GCA_005883445.1 Alphaproteobacteria bacterium
TGGCTGAAGTGAGCGGCCTCTTCCACACTAAAATATCAGTAACGCTTGAACAATTACGTCCAAGCAATCGACCAATGGGCTGCGGCTGCACCGCGAGGGTGCGTGCAAATCCATGAGTCATGCTCAGAAGTATCTCGCACAAGCCAACCGGCACATCGCCGAATTAAAGGTCCAGATAGTTCGCCAGCGTGTAATCGTTAAGGACGCGCTTGACACGGGCCACCGCTCAGAGATGGCGGAGTCGCTGCTTGATGCCCTCGAAGGAAGCCTTCGCATATTCGAGAAGCACCGGGAACTGATCCTTAGTCTGTTGCTGCGTCAACCGTCCGAGTAGCGGATCATCCGAGCGCCCCGACCCGCCGGGCGTGGGAGCGCGACGGGCCGGGACGTGCCACCTGCACCCTCTCGCCGGCGCAGATGACATATCCCATAAATGATCGGCCGCTCGACTAGTTCCGGGCGCCTCGCAGCCCGTTCCATCGCGTGCCGTCTCATTGGGTAGCAAAATGGTGGCAGCTTCCCATGAAAAGAAAAGCCCCGGGGCTGCTCCCGGGGCTTTCAAGGTGACCTTTGAAGGAACACGTCCAGGGATCAAGGTGCCCTAGACGCTCCGATACTATCCCACCGCACAAATCAGGCAAGGCGGATCGAAGTGCCGATGCGTGAAGCGCGACGCTCACCGCCCGCACACCGAAGCGCTTTGCCGCTGGATGAGAGCGACGATTCCCGACGATGAGGAGCGGCGCATTGCTTCTCTGCGCGAACTGAAGATCCTGGATACTGAGCCGGAGGAAAGATTCGATCGCATCACGCGTCTTGCTGCGGCACTGTTTAATGTGCCTATGGCGGTTATTAGTCTAGTCGATAAAGACAGACAGTGGTTCAAATCGTGCCTGGGGCTTAATGCCAAGGAGACGCCGCGTGACGCCGCCTTTTGCGCTCACGTCGTCTATAGCCGTGAACCCATGATTGTTCCCGACGCATTCCAGGATGTGCGGTTTGCTGACAACCCGGTGGTGATCAACGAACCCCGAATAAGATTTTATGCCGGCTATCCATTGATGCTTGATGACGGAAGCTGCATTGGCACTTTATGTTTGCTTGATACACGCCCTCGCACTCTTGAAGGCCCTGATCTTGAGCGACTGCACGATTTGGCAGGTATCGCGTTGCGAGAGATTCTTGGCTTGACGACGCGGTGATCTTTGGGGAACCAAAAACTCCCATTAAGGGTCGCCATAGGGACAAGCATGCCGGCCAATTCGCCGCCGCCAGTCGTGGATCTGGCGAGGCAGAGTCGATGAGATGGATGACGACGGTGACCTGCACGAACAGATCTTGCACATCGAAGCCCATGCGCTTGCTATCGCGGAACAAAGTTGAGGTTTGAAATGCCCGGGGAGAGCGGACATGCTCGGCCCGCCCTGATTCGGCAGATTTGTGCCAGACTTTCGATGCATGTCATATTTTCCGTTCGCGACCAGCCCAATAGGGCTCCCGCATCTCCCGTTTGAGCGTCTTACCCGCCGCGTTTCGCGGAAAGTCGGCCATGATGACAACCCGGTCGACGCGCTGATAGCGAGCCGCCACCCGAGAATTGATCCACTCCCGCAGCTCTTCCGCAGAGGCATTCGCGTCAGCGCGCAATACGACTGCAGCCATGGGTGTTTCTCCCCACTTGTCGTGAGGGATGCCGAACACGGCAACCTCATGCACGGCCGCGTGCTGGACGGCAATCTCTTCGATGTCCTTCGGATAAATTACAGATATCCCTCTTCGTCGAGATGGCCCAGATCGCCAGTATGAACCCATCCATTGCGGATGGTCTGCACCGTCAAATCGTCGCGGTTGACATACCCGGCCATAGTGATTGGGCCGCGGCCAACAATCTCGCCCACCTGACCCGGCGCGCAGTCGCGGCCTTCCTCATCGACAATGCGCATGTCGTAGAACGGTGGCGGTACCCCGACCGAGCCTGCCTTGCGCACCGCATCGGCGCGATCAAGCAGGGTGATGAAGCCTTCGGTGACCCCGTAAATTTCGTAGAAGCGGTTCGGCAGGACGCGGTTGAGATGTTCCTTGTGAGCCTTATGCAGCGGCGCGCCGAGCGAGAGAATCATCTCCAGCGATTTGACCTTGTCGGGATTAAATGTCGGCAAGTTCAGCATCGCAATGATCTGCGACGGCACCATCATGATATGTGTAACCTTCTCCGCCGCGATGGTGTCGATCATCGCCTGTGCTTCGAACTGCTTGTGCAAAATGTAGGTAGCACCGCAGTAGAACGCCGGAAGCAGCGTCAGCATTGCGCCGTTGAAGACAATCGCCCCGGTTTGCAGGACGATGCTTTCCGGCGACATTCGCCAGCTTGCCGACATCAGCCCAGCATACATCGCCCGTATGAAATGCGTATGCATGATGCCTTTGGGCAGACCGGTCGTTCCACTAGTATACATGATGGTCATGAGATCGCCGGCCTCAACCTCATTTATCGGTTCGGTGACACTCGCCGCCGCGCAAAGCGAGGCATAGCTCGAATATTCTGGCACCTCGCCATCGATCAGAACCCAAGTCACTGCCGGCCGATAAGCAAGCTGCGGCCGCACCTCGTTAAGAATGCCACACAATGTCTTGGTGCTGAGAATGACGCGTGGCTTCGCGTCATTCAGCAACGATATAAAGCCCGCAGCGAGGAGAAGCGGCGACAAAGGCACCGCAGCGGCGCCAAGCTTCGCGCAGGCCCAGTAGGTCGCAAGCAGTTCGAGCGAGTTCGGAAGGATGGTCGCGACGCGATCCCCGCGGCCGACGCCAAGCGCGGCAAGCGCGTTGGCCCACCGATTGACGAAATCGTTGAACTGCAGATAAGTGAGGCGTTGGTTGCCAATCACAACCGCGGTGTGCGATGGCCGGTATCGCGCATGCCGCGCGAGCAAGCGGCCAAGCGTAAGCGAATTCGTAGCGATTAGCGTATCCATATCGCGTTCCCAGCCCCCTTGCTTGTGTTGTCGATCGCTGGAGAATGCTAGCGGGCCGAAGGCAAGTCATCCCACAAGTGCCAAATCCAGGCACCGCAGCAACATCTTTATTCAATCACCTCGTCGGCGAGGGATTTTTCAACCTTGCCTTGACTCTGACTAGATCCGTGGTGTCAAAACCCTCGCTAAAAGATGCGTAGATCTCGCCGAGTTGCGGGCGATACGTGTCGGCGTTTTGTCTCAGCTCGTACAGGTCGTAAATACTCAAGCAAAGTTTAAGTTCAAGGGATTTGGCTTTCTGTTCGCGCGCGACCTTAAGGCCCTTACAAAAACAACGCTCCGCCTGATCCAGATCTTGACGTGATCGCAGGTATGTTTCTCCAAGCAAACGATATATTTCAGCCACGTAAAAGCGTTCGGAGTTCTCTTCCTCGAGCCTCAATTGCGCCTGGCCCAAAAAGTCGAACGCTTGCCCGTAACGTTCATTCTTTATGCATGCATCCGCCAGTAACCCCAGAGTATACGACTCAAACAATAAGGCGCCGGTGGCCCGCTCTTTTTCCAA
>VAZL01000105.1 GCA_005883445.1 Alphaproteobacteria bacterium
CTCGATTGCCGGCTACATTGCGTTCAGTCCGGCTCATGCGCGGCCCTTTTTTCAAGAGAATCTGCCGCGCAAAATCGGCCTGATCGAGGCTTGCTACCCGACTCTGGGCGAATGCCTCGATTACACGATTGCGCAGCTCCTGGAGCGCGGCCATCGCTCCGCAGTGGTTCTCAATTCCGACAGCCCCACGCTGCGCACCTCCCTTCTGGTGGAGACCGCCCACGTGCTCGCGCGCCCGGGTGACCGGGCGGTGTTCGGACCCGCCCTTGACGGCGGCTACTACTTGCTCGGGCTGAAGGCGAAACATCGTCGTCTGTTCCAGAATATTGCGTGGAGCACGGACCGCGTGGCGCAGCAAACGCTCGAGCGTGCCGCCGAATTGGATCTGCCCGTGCACATGCTGCCGACGTGGTATGACGTCGATGACCTCGCGGGGTTGAAAATGCTGCGGGCGGAACTGTTCGAGGGTCAATCCTTCGCGCCGGATCTTTGTCCTGCGCAACCTCGGCACACGCGCGCGCTGATCCAAGCGCTGGTCGAGACGTCGGACCTCAAAGACCGTCGCTGCCTCGACGCGTTGCGGAGGGCTGCGGAGTGAGGCGGATCACGGGACTCGATTGGCCGCTGTTGGCGCTTGCGGGGTGCCTGCTGGCCCTTTCCGCCGCCGGCGCAATCGGGGTTACGCACTTCGACGACCCTAACGTCGGCGTCGTTCTCCTGCTCCAATGCGTGCCTTATGCCATCGCCACATGGCTCGTGGTCTGGGGAAGACCGGAGCGCGCCGGGAGCGGCCGAGCGCTCGCGACCATCCTCATCGTGGGCGTTGCCATGCGCTGCCTGCTCCTGCCCGGAACGCCGGTTTCGACCGACCTCTTCCGCTACGTCTGGGACGGCCGCGTGCAAGCCGCCGGCATCAATCCATATCTTTATATTCCGAGCGACGCGGCGCTCTCGAGCCTGCGCGACAGCGCGATTTATCCCTTTATGAATCGTGCCGACTATGCCCCGACGATGTACCCGCCCGCCTCGCAGGTCGTCTTCTATCTGATCACGCGCATATCCGAGGCGCCGATCGCCATGAGGGCCGCCATGGTGGCGTTCGAAGGGCTTGCGGTCTGGGCGATACTGCAATTGCTCGCGCTGCGCGGCCTGCCGCGGTCGCGAATCCTGCTTTACGCTTGGCACCCTTTGCCGCTGTGGGAGTTTGCCCGCAGCGGCCATGTCGACATCGTGGCCATCGCATTTCTGCTGCTGGCTTTCCTGGCCGCGGAACGACGCTCCCCGATCCTCGCCGGCGTCGCGCTCGGTGCCTGCGCACTGGTCAAGTATTTTCCCGTCGTGACCGGTCCTGCGCTTTATAAGCGTTGGGACTGGCGCCTCCCCCTCGCCTTTGTCGTCACGGTCAGCGAAGAGGGCTTGGACCGGGGCACGGGAATTTTCTGGTGGCAGCTCATCGGCGCCTTCGTCTCGCTGCCACAGTGGACATTTTCATTCTACCTGGCTGCGGCGGCGCTGCTCATGGCGGTGCTCGCCCTTGTCATCGTGTTCCGCCCGCAAAGACCGGACGCCGATCTCGCCGGCGCCATGCTGCTCGCCGTCGCTTTTACTCTCCTGGTTGCACCGCATTACGCCTGGTACTTCGCCTGGCTGGTGCCGTTCCTGTGTTTCTATCCGGTCGTCGGCGTGATCTATCTCACCTGCGCCGTGAGCTTGCTTTATTTCGCGCACTGGCCTCCCACCCTGTCGGAAGCACTGCCGATCTACGTCCCCTGCGTTCTCATTCTCGTAACTGAATTTGCGTGGCGGCGTCGCCGACGCAAGGCCGAGGAGCCCCATGCCGATGCAGCCCTCGCCTGAGGTCAAGGTCGACCCCCGGCGCTATTTCGAAAGCGTCGAAGAGGGGCGCAGCAAGCACGCGGCGCGGCAGCCGGTCTGCGTCTATCTCGAGACCACGAATCGCTGCAACCTCTTGTGCACGACGTGTCCGCGCACCTACGAGGAGCTGGAGCCGCCCGCCGACATGAGCTGGCGGCTCTTCACTTCGATCGTCGACCAGATTCCGAACCTCCAACGCGCGGTCTTGCACGGCGTCGGCGAACCGATGCTGGTGAGGAACCTGCCGAGGATGGTGCGTTATCTCAAGGATCGCGGCACCTACGTGCTGTTCAACACCAATGGCACTCTCCTCAACGAAAGGAACGGCCGCGCGTTGATCGAGGCGCGCCTCGACGAGCTTCGCGTCTCGCTCGATGCATCGAACGCGAAGTCCTTTCTGGCCGTGCGCGGCAAGGATTACTTCGGCCGCATCCTCAGGAACGTCCGTGCCTTCCGCAAACTGCAGGAACGTGAAGGCAAGGATTTGCCGCGCGTGTCGGCGTGGCTCACCGGGCTTAAGGAAACGATTGCCGAACTGCCCGCCTTCGTGCGCCTGGCCGCGCAAATCGGCGTGCGCGAAGTCTATCTGCAGCGCCTGGTGTTTTTCGACAACGACGCCATCGGCCTCGCCCGTCCCGACCAGGCCCTCTACGAGCAGATGACGCGCGAGGATGCGGCCCATCTCGAGGCCGCGACCGAGCTTGCGCGCGCTTACGGCATCACCTTCGGCGCCTCCGGCGCCGCCTCGGAGCCGGGTATGAGTCTCAAGCGGGACGACGACGGCTCGCCCTGGACGCTGTGCCGTCGACCCTGGACCGTGATGTATTTCACCGCCAACGGCCGGGCGCTGCCATGCTGCATCGCGCCGTTCTCGCAGCGCGGCTACGAGCACTACACCTTGGGCGATGCCACCCAGCAGGCGCTGCAAGAGATTTGGAACGGCGCGGCCTACGGTTCGTTCCGCGAAGCGCTGCTGTCGGACAAGCCGCCCGCGACCTGTGCCAACTGCGGCCTGCGCTGGAGTCTTTGAATGACCGACGCGGCTCCCGGCAATGGTGCTGCGCGCGAAGCCGCGTCAGATCGCGTTGTCGTCGTGATACCGACGCTCGATGAGGAGCAGTCGATCGCGGATGTGGTGCGCGGCATCCCGCGCGCGATCGTATCCCGCGTCATCGTGGCGGACGGCGGCAGTCGCGACGCCACCGCGGCGCGGGCCAAAGCAGCGGGTGCGGACGTCATCGATGCCGGGCGCGGCTATGGCCGGGCCTGCCTTGCGGCGACCATGGCGGCCGAGGACGCCGACATCGTGGTGTTCATGGACGGCGACGGCGCCGACGACCCGCGCAGCATCGTCGAGCTGGTCGAGCCGATCCGGTCCGGCGGCTGCGATTTCGTGCTCGGGTCGCGCGCGCGCGGCAGGCGCGAGGCGGGAAGCATCGCCTGGCATCAGCTCGTTGCCGGTCGCGTCGCCGGTTGGGGCATGCGGCTTCTTTATGGCGTGAGCTACACGGATATGTCCGCGCTGCGGGCGATCCGGCGCCAGGCGCTGCTCGAGCTCGCAATGCGCGAGCTCACCTATGGGTGGAATCTTGAAATGCAGATGCGCGCGGCGCGAGCGGGGCTGCGCATCCTGGAGATTGCGGTCGACTATCGTCGCCGGCGTGGCGGCAATTCGAAGGTGGCGGGAAGTCTCGTGGGAACCATGCGGGCAGGCGCGCGCATCATCGCGACCTTCGCCCGCGTTGCGAGCGAGACGAGCCCGTGGCGACGCGGGCGCGATCGTCAGCGCGAGCTTTCGAACGTGCGCTGATCAAATCCGCGATCAGGTTGGCATCGCCATGATTTGTTTCGTGTAGTGAGTCCGGCCCAACCGCGTCCCGACGGAATTTTTGGAAAGATTGCGGACGCCTCCAATTTGGCGGTTGTGTCAGCCGCTGCGGCGCGCGGCATTCGCCAAATATTGCATGTCCGCTTCCGCCCGCCGGCCGGCGAAGGTCAGCACGAGCTCGCTCGCGCCGGCCTCGCCGTAGCGGCGGGCCTGGGCGAGCACGTCCTCGGCGGTACCGGCGATGGCGAAGGCTTGCACGAAGCGCTCATCGAGCGCCTGCGACGGGTGCTCGCCCGCGTGCAGGCGGTGGATGGCGGCGGCGAAATCGGCCTCCGACAACCCCGCCGCCTGCAGCAATGCCGCCTTGGCCGAAGGCACCCGCTGACCGAGCGCCCAGAAAGATGGCAGCATCTCGCCGATCGCCGCCTTGGCGAGGCCGTAGGCCTCGGCACGGTCGAGCCGGACCGCACATGGAATGTATTGCACGACCTCGGCCGGTGCCGGCCGCCGCGCCTGCCGCGCGGAGGCGTGCACCGCGCGCACCGCCGCTTGCGTGAACTCCGCCGGGCACATGTTCGAGATCATTAATCCGTCGGCGATCTTGCCGCACAGCGCGAGCGCCTGCTCCCCTCTCGCCGCTATGAGCAGCGGCATGTCGGGCCGGAGCGCCTGGTATTCGAGCTTGACCTTGTGGGCGGAGAACACGCCTCCCGCATAGTTCACCTCCTCGCCCTTGAGCATGGCGCGCACGATGGTGATCGCGTCGCGCACTGCCGCGAGCGGGCGATTGGTGCTCACGCCGAGGCGCTCGGTTGCCCCCGCGATGCCGGAACCGATCGCGAGCCGCGCGCGGCCTTGCGCCAATTCGTCGAGCGCGCCGATCTCCATCGCCATCAGCGTGGGATGCCGGTTGTAGGGATTGAACACGCCGATGCCGATGCCGATCCGGCGCGTCGCCGCCGCGCATGCCGACGCCGCCGGCAGCACGCCGCGATTGAACGCGTTCTCGGCGAACCATAGCGAGTGAAATCCGTTCGCCTCGGCGATTTTGGCAAGATCGACGCAATGGCGGGAATTGACCGCGCCGGACAGACGCACGCTCAGTTTCGGCAGTTCGGCCACACCCATCCCCTCGACGCTCGTGGTTCGTATAACGCGTCACACGCTGCCGGGGCGCTCGCCCGAACTCGCTTCGGAAAAATGGGCATGCACAACGCGCCAGCCGCCGGCTTCCTTGCGGAACACCATGGTCGAGCGGGTGATGAACTCGTCGCCGCCGTAGTGGATATCCTTGGGCGGCGGCGCCGCGCCCGTCCATTGGCGTTTGGTGCGGCGATGGCACCAGACCACAGCGATGTCAGCGGACACGACGCCGCCGAGGTCGAACGGCGTCCAGTAGCTCGACTGCACGTTTTGTCCGTAGAATTTCCACAGCCGGACCCAATGCTCGCGCCCCTTGTAGGTGTGCCCATTGAGATTGAAGAACATCGCCTCGGGCGCCGGGCTCCAGATCGGATCGAGCTTTTGCCAATCGAAGCGGGCGTTGGCGTCGATGTAGTCGGCGTGCAGCTGCAAGATTTGCTCGCGATCGCGCTCGGAGCCGCCGACGAGATTGGGCTCAGGCATTTTCTCTCCAACTCAAAATTTGGAACCACACGATGGTGGTTAAGCCCTTCATAGCACGCGCAGGACATCTCGACCTCATGTCTCTGATGTGCTGCTGCGCATGCAGACACGTTTCCGCAGCCTGCTCGAGCTCACTTCTTTTTCCGCCGCGAGGCCCGCTGGCGCAGACCTTCCGCGGTGATGTAGAGCAGAGGAATGATGAATATCCCGAACAGCGACGCGGCAAGCATGCCGCCAAACACCGGCGTGCCCACCGCTTGGCGGGTCACGGCACCGGCGCCCTGGGCGATAACCAGCGGGAAGAGACCAAGGATGAACGCGAAGCTGGTCATCATCACCGGGCGAAACCTCAGGCCGGCTGCTTCGATGGCGGCGGCGCGAATGTCCTTGCCGAGCTCGCGCTGTTCCACCGCGAACGCGACGATCAGAATGCCGTTCTTGGCGGCGAGCGCGATCAGCACCACGAGCCCGATCTGGGCGTAGACGTCGAAGCTCAGCCGCGCCACCAGGATCGCGATGATCGCGCCGAGGATCGCGACGCTGACCGACAACAACGCGGGGATCGGGATATTCCAGCTCTCGTAGAGGGCGACGAGAAACAGATACGCGAACAGGATGGCCAATCCGAGCACTATCCCGGTGCGTCCGCCTGCCAGTTTTTCCTGCAGCGCGGTTCCGGTCCATTCGAAGCTGTAGCCTGGGGGCAGCGTCGCGGCGGAGACGCGCTCCATCGCTGCGAGCGCCTGGCCGGAGCTATAGCCGGGTTTGGCCGCGCCGTTGACGATTGCCGCGCGGAATCCATTGTACCGCACGAGCGTTTGCGGCCCTTGCACGAGCTTGGCGTCGGCGAGCGCCCGCATCGGCACCATTCCGCCCTGGGCGTTGCGGACGTAAATCTCGTAGATGTCGTCGATATTGTCGCGAAACGGCGTCTCGGCCTGCACGTTGACCTGCCAGGTGCGGCCGAACACGTTGAAGTCGTTGACGTAGAAGCTGCCCAGCGTCGACTGGAGGGCGTTGAAGATATCGGTGATCTTCACTCCGAGCACCTGCGCCTTGTCGCGGTCGACGTCGAGATAGATCTGCGGCGTGTCGGCGGCATAGGTGCTGTAGACGCCGGCGAGCTCGGGCTCGGCATTCGCCGCCACCACCAGGCCGCGCAGCGCCGCCGCGACGTCGGAGGGCGATTGGCCCTGCAGCGCCTCCAGCGCGTATTGGAAACCGCCGGTGCTGCCGAGGCCGAGAATGGGAGGCAGGTTGAACGGGAACGCAACCGCGCCCTGGATGGCCGACATTTGCGGCCGCAGCTGCGCAATGATGGCCCCGACCCTCTGCGCCGGATCGGTGCGCTCATCGTAAGGCTTGAGCCGAATGACGAAGAAGGCCTGGTTCGAGGAGGGGACGTAATCGATGAAATTGAGCCCGACCACCGAGAGCACGCCTTGCACGCCCGGGATCGGCCGCACGAGGCCTTCGACCTGCTTGACCACCGCCTCGGTGCGGTTGAGCGAAACGCCCTCCGGAAGACGCAGCGTCGCGAAAATCGCCCCCTGGTCCTCGTCCGGCAAGAAGCTCTGCGGGGTCCGGCTGAACAGCAACGCCGAGGCGACAACCGTCCCGGCGACCACCACGACGCCGACGATCGCCACGCGCACGAAACGGCGCACCACCCATACATAGCCGTCGCGGGTGCGGTCGATCGCGCGCAGCACGTAGCGCATCGGACCGCTCGCCTTCTGACCGTGCGTGAGCAGCACCCCACAAAGCGCCGGACTCAAGGTCAGCGCGTTGGCGGCGGAAATCAGCATCGCGACCGAGACCGCGACTGCAAACTGGCGGAAGAGCTGCCCGCTTATCCCGGGGATGAAGGCCACCGGCACGAACACCGAGAGCAAGACGAGCGTGATGGCGATAATCGGGCCGGTGATCTCGGCCATCGCTTTCTTGCAGGCCTCCGGCACGGGAAGCTGCGGATTCTCCTCGATCACCCGCTCGACGTTCTCGACCACGACGATCGCGTCGTCGACCACGATGCCGATGGCGAGCACGAGGGCAAGCAGCGAGACGGTATTGGCGGAATAGCCGATGAGGAGCATCACGGCGAAGGTGCCGACGATCGACACCGGCACGGCAACGAGCGGGATCAGCGTCGTTCGCCACCTGCCGAGGAACAAGAACACCACCACGCCCACGAGCACGACTGCGATGCCGAGCGTGCGAATCACCTCCTTGATCGTCTCCGTCACGAACACGGTTGAATCCCAGAACACGGTGTAACCCAGGTCGTTGGGGAAGCGCTTCTCGAGCTCGCTCAACGTCTCACGCACGTGGCGCGCCACTTCGACGGCATTGGATCCGGGGGTCTGATAGATGCCGATCGCCGCGGCCGGCGCGCCGTTGAAGCGGCTATAGCGGTCCTGCGACTTTGCGCTCATTTCCACCCGCGCAACGTCCTTTATGCGGATCACCGAGCCATCGGGATTGGCGCGCAGAACGATGGCGGCGAATTCCTCCGGTTGCGTGAGCCGCCCCTTGGTTTTGATGTTGATTTGGACCTGCTGCTGGGTCGTGATCGGCGCCGCGCCGACGCGGCCCAGCGCTGCCTGAATGTTTTGATTTGAAACCGCGGCGATGACGTCGTTCGGTGTCAGATTGAGCTCGGTCAGCCGGTCGGGGTCGAGCCAGATGCGCAACGAATAGTCGAGCGGCCCGAACAGCGTTGCCTGCCCGACGCCTTTGATCCGCGCCAAAGGATCGATGACGTTGATCGTCGCGTAGTTGCTCAGATAAACGGCATCGTAGGTGCTGTTCGGCGAATAGAAGCTGATCACCTGCAGCAGCGCGGCGGATTTCTTGCGGATGGTGAGGCCATTGCGCGAGACCTCCGCCGGCAGCTGCGGAATCGCGAGACTGGCGCGGTTCTGCACGTTGACGGTGTTGATGTCGGGATCCGTGCCGAGCGCGAACGTCACCGTCAGGATGTAGCTACCATCCGCGGCGCTGGCGGACTGGTAATAGAGCGCGTTGTCGATGCCGTTGACTTGCTGTTCGATCGGTTGCGCCACCGTCGTCTCCACCACTTCGGCATCGGCCCCCGGATAACTCGCGTTGAGCGTGACCTGCGGCGGCACGATGTCTGGAAACTGCGCGATGGGAATCGCGAAAATGGCGATGACGCCGGCCAGCGTGATGACGATGGCGATGACGATGGCGAGCCGCGGCCGCTCGATGAAAATGCCGGAAAGCATCAGGTCCCCGGCACGACGGTTGTCGTCACGACTTGTCCGGGACGGACCTTCTGAATGCCCTCGACGATGATTTGCTCTCCCTCCTTGAGGCCGTCGGTCACGACGATGTCGCGGCCCTGCTCGGCACCGGTCGTCACGCGGCGCTGCTCGACCTTCTTGGCCGCGTCGACCACGAGCACGTAGCGGCCGGCTTGATCGAGCAGGACGGCGGATTGCGGAACCGTCAGCGCCGACTTCGGCACCCCTCGCTCCACGGTGACGCTGACCACCCCGCCGGGGATGAGCAGGCCATCCGGATTCGGCACTGTCGCCCGCACGGCAACCGTATCCGTCGTCGGGTCGACCTGGACGTCGAGGAAGTCGCTCAGTCCGGGATGGGGATAGATGCTGCCGTTGGGCAGCTTGATGCGGATGTTGACATGCGTGTTCTTGTCGGGATCGGCGGCGCGGCGCCGATAGTAGTCGAGAAGATTGCGCTGGCTGACCTGGAAGATGACGTAGACCGGGTCCTGGCTGACGATCGTTGCCAGCGTTCCCGAGGAGGGCTGCACGAGATTGCCCTTGGTGAACCTTTCGAGTCCGATCCGACCGTCGATTGGAGAGCGGATCTCGGTGTAGCCGAGATTAATCTCCGCCTGCTCGAGCGCCGCCTGCGCCTCCATCACGCTCGCCTGCGCCGCCGCCTCGTCGGCCTCGCGCTGGTCGACTGTGGATTGCGGGATGTTCTGATTGCGCACGAGCTCCTTGCCGCGCTCAAACTGCAGCTTGGCGTTGACCTGCGTCGCCTTGGCCTTGGCGAGGGTGGCGCGCGCTTGGTCGACCACTGCCTTGTAGGTTGCCTGCTCGATGCGGAACAGCAGGTCGCCCTTCTTGACCTCCTCAACGAGATCGACCTTGTCGATCGCCGTAATGCGGCCGATGTAATCGGCGGTTTCCGTGACCTGACGGCTCACCACCGGCGTAACCGAAACGGCGGGCGGCGGGGGGCCTTGGGCAGCCGCGACGCCGCAAGACGCCGCGACGCTCAGCGCGCCAATGGCGGCTTTCCAAGCGCGCAATTTACGACCAGGCATCGGGTGCTCCTGACTGCGGGGGACGATTTTCGCTTCGGGATGCCGCCGCTCCGCGACAGCCTACACCTGCGCGAAGCCGCCATCCACGAACAGTTCCGTTACCGCGACGTCGCATTACTCCTGCTGGCCATGCTCAGCCATGCAGCCGAAACCCCCGCGGTGGCTCCCCGGTACCTGGGCTCGGTTCGAGCATAAGAGCGTATATACTTTTAGTTAGGCGTATATACACGCCTGTCAAGGATCCGCGTGCGATGATGGAGCCAAGCGGCGCTGGGCCCCCCAATGACGATCACCGGATTGCGCGCCCCGCGTCGTGGACCCTACACTCAAGGCGCCGCGTGCTGCGCGAGCAAGATTTCCAAACTATCGGAGTGCGCAGCCATGCAGAAATTGCGCTTGCTGTCCGCGACCCTCGCCCTCGTTGCGGTTGCCGCGTTTCCCAACCTGCCGACGACGTCAAGCCGCCACCGGCCGGCTACCGGCACTGGTTCCACGTCAACACGATGATCATCGACAAAGCGAGCCCGCTGTTTAAGGATCTCGGCGGGATGCACAATGTTTACGTCAATTCGGTGGGCGAGGCCGCGCTCAAGAAGGGCGGGCCCTATCCCGACAAGAGCATGTTCGTAACCGACCTGCACGACTTCACCGTCTCCGACGGCTCCTACGTGGAAGGCGCCCGCAAGGGGTTGGCCGTCATGGTGAAGGACTCGAAGAAATATGCATCGACCGGCGGCTGGGGCTTTCAGTTCTGGGAGGGCGGAGATCCCAAGAAGCCGCAGGTGACCGACGCCGCCAAACAATGCTTCGCGTGTCACCAGCCGAAAAAAGACCAGGACTACGTCTATTCCAGCTACATTCCGTGAAGCGGCGGTAAGGAGTGCAACGAAGTCGCAACACCGCTGAGCGCCAACTCGACGAGGTCATTCCGGCGCGCGCCGCGCCAAAACGACGCGAGCCGCACAAGCCTACTCACTCGTTCACGCCCGCCTTTCGACCGGCATCGGCCCTTCCTGTCGCAACCACGAGCAAAATGGGCGCTGCACCAAGGAGCTGTTGTAGTACTGCGGTTGTCCGGTGATCTCTGGGCCGATCCAGGGTGGCAATTCGACGTGCTGATGCTCGTGCCGCAACTCGATTTCGGCGATGACCAAACCGAAATTATCGCCGGAGAACACATCGACTTCCCAGGCCAGATCGCCGCAAGGGACGACGTGGCGTACCTTCTCGATGATGGAGCCTTGGCGAAGCTTTATCAGCGCCTCGGCTTCCAATACCGGAATATCATACTCCAGCTCCAGCCGGCGCAGGTCCGCGGGGCGAGATTTGACGGTGAGCGTTGCGGCGCAGTCATCCTTGATGCGAATGCGGATCGATACTTTCCCGTTGCAGGCCAAATAGGCTTGTCGGAGGGAGATGCGACGGGTGGCGAGCTTTTCCCAACCGTTGCCACGCACGAGGAATTTTCGCTCAATCTCGAAACTCATTCGCTCCCCTCGACCGGGCTATGATTGCAACATGCAGGCTCGGGATGACGACCGAAAACGGACTGTGACGGTCTCATGACACTCTAAGAGGCTCGGATATCAAAAGAAAAAAACAAAAGCAAGCGGAGGTTGCGAGGACGCACGCGATGTGCAGGGCCGAGGACCGATCGCGGCGCATTCGTGCTGGAGGTCTGCTAGTCCTTCGCCTGTTATGATTTTGCCGGCGTCGACCGCTCGCTCAGCGCATCGATGACGAGCTTCGGAGTGATGAGGCCCAAGCTCATCGCCAAAATGAGGATCACGGCACTCATGCCGTCGGCGATCGTCGCGTTGATCAGATCCAGCGACGGCTGCGCGCGGTCGGCAATTTGCACAAGACCGCTCGCCATCCTGAACAGGAGGACGCCCGGCATCATCGATACCACCGAGGCGAAGCCGATGGCCGCAAACGGCATGTGCCAACGGCGCGCGACCGGAGTGAGGATCAACCCGACCACGAGACACGCGAGCAGGGTGCCGAGCGCAGCGCCAAAGCCGAGCACAGTGATCGCGACCCAGCGCAGCGCATGCGCCAGCATCCCGACCGCCACCGGCCAGGGCAGCATCTTCGGCGGCGTAGAGAAAAAGACACTGTAGGCCGCGATGGCGACACCGGCAGCGATCACGTCCTGCCACAACGGGACGGCCCTGCCGGCTTGATCGACCGGCAAAGAGACGCCGAGCAGCGCCAGGCCGAGCAGCAAGCCCGTCGAGATCGCCACGATGACGAGCCCTGCATAGGTCAGGCGCGCGGCGCCGAGATGGATGCGGCCATTGATGAGGTCGAGCGCGCCATTGAGGACGTGCGGCCCCGGCACCAGGACCATGCACGGGCAGACCGCGACCAGCCGCAGCGAGGAACTCAACTGGTAGCGAACCGCCAGGCCGCCGATGACGCCGGCGACGAGCGCTGCGCAGAACGGTTGGAGAAA
>VAZL01000794.1:0-443 GCA_005883445.1 Alphaproteobacteria bacterium
GAGAGGGATCCGGCCGAACGCAAGAAGGCCGCTGCCGCCGCCAATCGCTGGCGATGGGAGCGGCTCTACGGCTATGACAAGCCCACGATCGCGATGGTGCACGGCTACTGCGTCGGCGGGGCGTTCATGCAGCTGCTCGCGTGCGATTTCGCGATCGCGGCCGAGAACGCGACCTTCTCCCTTTCGGAGGTGAACTGGGGGATTCTCCCCGGCGCGCTGGTGTCGAAGGCGGTCGCCGACACGGTGCTGCCGCGCCACGCGCTCTATTACGCCTGCCTCGGCGAGCCGTTCGACGGCAAGGAGGCCGCGCGCATCGGCATGGTCAACTACGCCGTTCCGCCCGAAAAGCTCGAGGCCGCGACCACCGAGCTCGCCGAGAAGCTGATGAAGAAAAGCGCCGCCGTGCTGCGCGCGACCAAGCAGGCCATCCGGCACGTGCGAAC
>VAZL01000794.1:537-2585 GCA_005883445.1 Alphaproteobacteria bacterium
GTTAAGCACGTGTGTTTGTGAGCCACCTCAGCGCCGCGTACATGGTGTGCTCCCTCTCCCCAGCGGGGAGAGGGTTGGGGTGAGGGGGTTCGAGGCCCTCGATAGACCTTAACCCCTCACCCCACCCCTCTCCCTTCGGGAGAGGGAGCAGACCGAGTTCGCTGCTCGCACTGGAGGCCAAATCCATGATCCGAACAGGGCTCGCCGTCGTAGTCGCGCTCGCCGCCG
Organism: Alphaproteobacteria bacterium; assembly: GCA_005883445.1. Taxonomy (GTDB): domain Bacteria; phylum Pseudomonadota; class Alphaproteobacteria; order Rhizobiales; family Xanthobacteraceae; genus VAZQ01. Next base: position 766 of record VAZL01000794.1, read on the forward strand.
CGGTCTTCGCAGACACCGCGTGTGCCCAGTTCTACAAGGGCAAGACCGTCCCCATGATCATCAACTACCCGGCCGGCGGCCCGACCGATATCGAGGGGCGCATCGTCGCCCAACATCTGCCCGCGCACATTGCGGGCAAGCCCACCATCGTCATCAAGAACGTGGGCGGCGCCGGCGGCGTGATCGGCACCAATCAGCTCGCCGAGGCCGTGCCCAACGGCGAAACCATCGGTTTTTTCACGATCGATGTGGTTGCGCAGCTCCTGGGAAATCCGGCGCTTCGCGTCAACTATGCGGATTTCGAGATGATCGCCGGCGTGGAGGAGCCGCTGGTCGCCTACGCGCGCAAGGACACACCGCCCGGCCTCGCGGTCGCGACCGACATCATGCAGGCCCGCGAATTCAAGGCGCTCTCGCTCAACGCGCAAAACAGCAACACCATCAACCAGGCGCTCTCGCTCGACCTCTTAGGATTGAAATACCGGGCGATCCCCGCCTATCGCGGCCTCAAGGAGGTCGAAACGGCGATCCTGCAGAACGAGGGACAAGTGGCGAACACCTCGCTGCCGGGCTGGACCGGCTCGGTCGAGCCGACGATGGGCAACATCGTTCTGCCGCTGTGGCAGCTTGCGCCGCGCGGCAAGGACGGCAGCTATCCGCGCAGCCCGGCGCTCGCCGGCTTGCCGACGTTTGAGGAATTCTACGCGACGGTGAAAGGCGGCCAGCGGCCGTCCGGCTTCACCTACGAAGTGCTGCGCGCGTCGAGCGACCCGATGGTCGGGATGTTCCGCACCGCGTTGATGCCGCCGAAAACTCCGAGCGAACCCGTCGCGCTGATGCGATCGGCGTTCGTCGAATTGTGGAAGAACCCCGAGTTCATCCGCGACTATGCCAACGTCATCAAGACCAAGCCCATCTTCGTGACTGGCGAAGAGGCGCAGGACATCGTGGCGGCGCTGGCCAAGGTCAAGCCCGAGATCAAGGCCTTCCTTCTCGACTACAGCAACCGCCTCGTCAGGTGACGGTCACCGTCTGGCGGAAGACGCCGCCGGTACGCTAGAAAGCATCATCCAGGACGTCACGGCATCAGACACAGCCGACAAGCCGACGCGAGAAACGGCGTTTTCATTTGCGGAGGAATCGTCCCATGCACGATGTCGTCGACATAGAGGTCACGCCGCTGTCGTCCGCCTGCGGGGCGCAGATCAAGGGCGTCGACCTGACCAAGGAGCTGTCCGAGCCGACGGTGCGCGCGATCAAACAGGCCTGGGGCAAGCATCTGGTGCTGGTCTTTCGCGGCCAGAGCATCACCCAGGAGCAGCAGCTGCGGTTCGCATCCTATTTCGGCGAGCTCGGCAACCGCAGGAAGGCGCCCGAACAGCTGCGCGGCCGTGCCGAGGGAATTCGTCAGGACAACGAAAAGGTGCTGCTCGTCAGCAACATCAAGGTCGACGGACAACCCATCGGCGCCTTCGGCGAGGGCGAGTTCTGGTTCCACATCGATTCCGGCTATACGCCGCGGCCCTACAAATACACCTTCCTCTACGCGCTCGAGCTGCCGTCGACCGGCGGCAACACCATGTTCTCCAACATGTACATGGCCTACGACGCGGTGCCGCCTTCGCTCAAAGAGAAACTCAAGGGCAAGAAGGCGCTCCACATCCACGAGTACAAGCGCGCTGAAAAGGCCGACCTGTCGGGCGATATCAGCAACATCCCGCACCACTATCACCCGGTCTTCATCACGCATCCCGACACCGGCCGCAAAACGCTGTTCGTCGACCGCCTGATGACGTCGCGCATCGAAGGCGTGGACGCGC
>VAZL01000795.1 GCA_005883445.1 Alphaproteobacteria bacterium
GGTCGCGGGAACCCCTGGCCGCGTCGTACGTTGCCGATCGAAAGCGCGATTGCGACGAAGCTGATCGCGGCTACACCAAGAAAGGATGAACGTCATGGGCTTCTTCTCGAAAGACATCAAGACAATGGACGACCTGTTCGTGCACGCGCTGCGCGACATCTACTACGCCGAAAAACAGATCGTGCAGGCGCTGCCCGAGATGATCGACAAAGCGAGCGATCCGCAGCTCAAACAAGGCTTTCAAACCCACCTGGGCGAGACCAAGCAACACGTGACGCGCTTGGAACAAGTCTTCAGGTTGCACGGTCAGGAGCCCAGGATGGTGGATTGCCCCGCCATCGACGGCATTCTCGACGAGGCCGAAGATGTCGCGGGCGAAGTCGAGGACAAGTCGGTTCTGGATGCCGCGCTGATCGCAGCGGCGCAAGCGGTCGAGCACTACGAGATCACGCGTTACGGCACGCTCATCGCGTGGGCAAAGGAGCTCGGGCGCAACGATTGCGCGGCCTTGCTTCAGCAAAATCTCGACGAGGAAAAAGCGGCGGACAAGAAGCTGACCGCCATGGCCGAGAGCAAACTCAACCGCCGCGCCGCGTAGACCTCGCGCCCGGCGCGCGACAGCGGATTGTGTTCCGCACGGCGTCGCGACCTCGAGCGGGTTTGTGCGGACCTGCTCGAGGTCATCTGGCCGTAAAGTTCCGCTTGCGCCTTATCATCGTTTTCGTGGAGTGCAGGCGACGTCGGATTGCAGCACATCAATCGACGTATTTCGCGGCTTGGTTTCCGGCAAGAAGACCCACAGCAGCCCGGCGCCCGCGGTGGTCGCCGCGGCCATTGATACAAATCCTGCGACATCCCCCAATTGCTGGACGAGCAAACCCACCGAGCGAGCCGAAGCTCATCTGGACGTCGGCCAAGAAAAAATTCGTCCAGTCGAGGCCCCGCCGACTGCGATCTGATACTTCCCGATCGCGCAGTTTGCGCCTCTGACGATGTTCCGAGATCGTCCGGCGTGATCGGGTGTGAAGACCGAGAAGCCGCTCGAGAATCCTGGAGTATCTTCCGGCGCGCTGGGCTCGATGATCCGCAGCTTTCGGGGGCTGATCCAGGCTAGACGCAGTACGCATTGGTCATGCCACTCGCGGCTTTGTTTTTCCTCTCTCGAGGGTCTTTCAAGACCTCGCTGCCGCATCGATCAGATTACGTTGCACCGTCGGCATCCGTTTCTTTGTCGTGCGCTGCGATCTTCCTCACGTCATCGGCAAACTTTTGCAGGGTGGCACGCAACCAGGCCTTGTAGTGTCTTTCTTTTTGCTCTTCGCTTTCGTGCGTCTGCGAGATCTTCCTCATCTCCGGTATGAAGGCGTCTACGATTTGGTCGATCGTTTTGTTGATAGACATCGAATGAGGTCCTAGCCGCACACGAGAGCCTCCCCCGCCGCTGCGACGAAAAGCAGAGGCGTTGGCGAGCCAATGTCGCGCGGAGACAACTTGCCAGCCACGGGTTGGTTCAGGGGCGAAGGGCGGCCTGCGCCCTGGCCGGGGGCCGCTCGCGGTGGCGGGAACGCCTTGCGACACATTGTCGGGGATCAGGGAGACGAGGGTCTCAGGACGTTAGTATCGGGCCAATAACACCGGCAGTGACGGCCATGGCCTTTAGCCAGCCGGGACCGAAAGATCGAGCATTTGAGTATTTGGTATGGCAACACGAATTCGGAACAGAGCTCGGAACAGAGCTAAGCCGCAGGCAAGCCCAACCTACGATCGACCGGCAATGCGACGCTCGTCGCGAGAGCGTGGTGAGCGAGACTCGTGCTGAATGGAGTGAGCTTGCGTCCCAGCAAAGCTCACGCGGTTGTGTGTACACACGCGATGCCGCGGATCGTGCACGCTTCCCGAGGAGCGGGCCGATGCCGCAATTGACACCTCGCAAGGGAATGCCGAGCCCGCGCCTCAACGAGGCCGAGTTCCGCAAGCGCTTTCTCGATCAATTCCAGGATCCTGCATTCGATTCGCTTGCCTCCGAGCTCGACAAGATCGTGGCTGCGGCATGGGACGCCTATGAGCACAGTCGCAAAGCTCCACGGACCCGCAAAGCAGGCAACGAATTTGCCGATCCCGATTATGATCTTTCGGTCGACTGGCTGGCGGCTCGCGCGGCGATTACGGACGCGCAGCGCCGTCACGCCGACCGCAGCAGACCAGCCATTCTGTTGGTCAACTGTTCGTCCCGCAGCGAGCACACCTGTCCGGGTGAAATGTCGAAATCCTATCGCTTGGTCCAAATCGCCCGCGAGGTATTCGCTGCCGCGCCCGGCGTCACGATCGAGCTGCTCGACCTCAGCCGGCTCGCATCGGAGTACGGACGCCGCATCCATCCGTGCAAGGCGTGTTTTTCCACGGCGGCGGCGCTGTGTCACTGGCCGTGCTCCTGCTACCCGAACTATTCGCTCGGCCAAACGCAAGACTGGATGAACGAGATCTATCCCATGTGGGTTGCCGCTCACGGCGTCATGATCATTACGCCCGTGAACTGGTATCAGGTCTCGTCGCCGCTCAAGCTGATGATGGACCGTCTGGTCTGCGCCGACGGAGGCAATCCCGACCCCACGCGCACACAGGGCAAGAACGCGGAACTGGCCAAGCGGATCGAGCTCGAAGGCTGGGACTATCCCCGACATCTGGAGGGCCGGCTGTTCTCGGTCGTCGTGCACGGAGACGTCGAGGGAGCCGAGAACGTCCGACGAAGCATTTCCGACTGGCTTTGCTTCATGGACCTCTGCCCCGCCGGGCCGCCCGCCGAGCTAGACCGCTATATCGGATACTGGAAACCTTACGCCACGAGCCACGCCGATCTCGATGCCGACACCGCCCTGCAAGAGGAGGTGCGCAACGCGGCCCGCACGTTGCTCGAGGGGGTACTGGCCAAGCTCGGAGGCAAGCTCATAACCGCTGGGGAGAATCTGCGGCCACCGAGGCAGAAATAGATCATGAGCACATTAAAGGCCGTGGCGTGACGGAATATGTCATTCGTTTTTGCCTCGGGGGATTTGCAGTTTCAGCCTTCGCCGTGCTGGGCGACCTCTTTCGCCCTAAGAGCTTCGCAGGATTATTTGGCGCCGCTCCATCGGTTGCCGTGGCGACGCTCGCTATGGCTTTTTGGAACCAGGGAGCGGCGTATGCGGCCCTCGAAGGCCGCTCCATGATGATTGGATCGCTTGCGTTATGTTTATACAGCGTTGCAGTCTGCCAGTTGATGAAGCGCTACGAACTTCCGGCGTTGGTAGCGACCGTGCTGTCGCTGACCGTCTGGACATTGATCGCACTCGGTGGAAAATGGCTGCTCTTCGGATAGGGACATGAACGTTCGAATAAAACTATCGGCGCTGCGAGAAAC
>VAZL01000796.1 GCA_005883445.1 Alphaproteobacteria bacterium
TGACAGCGCGCGAGATAGGTCGCGTGATCGCGTGGAAACCGCAGGCCGACCGCCATGGATTCGTTCCACCGGTTGGCGATGTCGGCAAGCGGCGGATAAAGCGCGCCGCGCAGCGCTGCCACCAACTCCGGCAGCGGATAGGCGAAGTATTTGTACTCGCCGCGACCGAATCCATGCCGCGCCATCACCACGCGGCTGCGAAAGAGCGTGTCCGACGCGTAGGTCTCGGCCAGGCCCACGCATTGCGGCGATGTCAACAACCGCCCGGTCGTCGCGCAACCGTACGCGTCCAGTTGCGCGGCGATGCTCGCCCAATCGAGCGCCGCAACTTGCGCAGCGAGAGCGCGCGCGCTCGATGCCGGCGCGCGCTCGCCCGCGGCGGGGAGGGCCCGCGTCACGCCGCCTTCTCCCGTGCCAGCAGGGCGCGCTTGCGGGCAACACCCCAGCGATAGCCCGAGGTAGATCCATCCATGCGCACCACCCGGTGACACGGAATGGCGACCGCGATGTCATTCGAGGCACAAGCCTGCGCCACCGCGCGCACCGCCTTCGGCGCCCCGATCCGCTCGGCGATCTCGCGGTAGCTTGCGGTCGAGCCGGCCGGGATATCGCGGATGGCGGTCCACACCCGCTGCTGGAACGCGGTGCCGCGGATGTCGAGCGGCAGGTCGAGCCCCTTTCCCGGCGCCTCGATGAAGCCCACGACCTTGGCCACGAGTCGCTCGAACCTCTCATCGCCGCCGACGAGGCGTGCGTTCGGAAAGCGGTCCTGCAGAGCGCGCACCAGTGCCTCGGGATCGTCGCCGAACTCGATGGCGCACACACCTTTGTCCGTGGCCGCGACCAGGATCGCACCGAGCGAGCATTGGCCAACCGCAAAGCGGATGACGTGACCGCTGCCGCCGGCGCGGAATTGCGTCGGCGTCATGCCGAGCAGGTCGGACGCGGCGGCGTAGAAGCGGCCGTTGGAATTAAAGCCCGCGCCATAGATCGCCTCGGTGACGGTATTGCTGGCGGCGAGTTCCTCGCGCACGCGCTTGCCGCGATGGCCGGCGGCATAGGCCTTTGGCGTCACGCCAGTCACCGCCTTGAACACGCGGTGGAAGTGAAAGCGGCTCATGCCCGCGGATTGCGCCAGCGCGTCGAGGCTCGGCGCCTCCTCGGCTTCTTCGATCAGCCGGCAGGCGCGCGCGACCGCGGCGGCATGCGTCTCGGCAAGTGTGGGCTCGTTCGGCCGGCAGCGCTTGCACGGCCGAAATCCCGCTCGCTCGGCGTCGGCGCAAGTTTTGTGGAAGGCCACGTTTTCGCGCCGCGGCAGCCGCGCCGCGCATGACGGCCGGCAAAAGACGCCGGTCGTGCGCACCGAATAGAAGAACGTGCCGTCGGCCGCGCGATCGCGCCGCTTGACCGCCTTCCAGCACGCGTCGTCGTCCAACAAGGACGATTTCCGCGGCGTCTCGTTGGCTCGCATCAGCAAAGACATGGTCTTGCTCCCTCAGGTTCCGACGGATCGGGGCCGTCTTCTCAAATCAAAGATAGGCGCGCCACCCGAAATCCGCAGCCCGTCCCCTCCGATCGGCGCGCCGCGCAGGCGAAGGCCGGGACCGTTGACCACGCCAACCCTTTCATGTCCAAGTGCCGCTCGAAAAACCGAGCAGGACGCACAATTTATTAGCATGCCAAGGCTAGTTTCTGCGTCCTAGTCTTGCGTCCGAAAGACCCGAGGGATTGCGGCAGCGCGGCCGATGACGAGCGAACGCTACAACGCCCGCGAGGCGGAGGCCCGCTGGCAAAAGGTCTGGGACGAGCGGGGCATCTTCGCCACCCGCAACGACGACCCGCGCCAGAAATACTACGTGCTGGAGATGTTCCCCTATCCATCGGGGCGCATCCATATGGGGCACGTGCGCAACTACACCATGGGCGACGTGGTCGCGCGCTTCAAACGCGCCATGGGTCTCAACGTGCTCCATCCCATGGGCTGGGACGCCTTCGGCATGCCGGCCGAGAACGCCGCTATGGAGCGCGGCGTCCATCCCAAGGCGTGGACCTATCAGAACATCGCAGCCATGAAGGCGCAGCTCAAATCGATGGGACTCTCCCTCGACTGGGCGCGCGAGATCGCGACCTGCGATCCCGCCTACTACAAGCACCAGCAGAGGATGTTCCTCGACTTCCTGCGGGCGGGTCTGGTGGAGCGCAAGCTCGGCAAGGTGAATTGGGACCCGGTCGACCGCACCGTGCTCGCCAACGAGCAGGTGATCGACGGGCGCGGCTGGCGCTCGGGCGCGCTGGTCGAGCAGCGCGAAATGCCGCAATGGTACTTCCGCATCACCAAATTTTCCGAGGATTTGCTGCAAGCGCTCGACCGGCTCGACCGCTGGCCCGAGAAGGTGCGCCTCATGCAGCGCAATTGGATCGGCCGCTCGGAGGGGCTGCTCGTGCGCTTCGCGCTCGATCCCGCAACGACCCCGAACGCGGAAGATGAGCTCGAGGTCTTCACCACCCGCCACGACACGTTGTTCGGCGCCAAGTTCATGGCGCTTTCGCCCGACCATCCGCTCGCCGCGGCCGCCGCGGCCAAAAACCCCGCGCTCGCCGCATTCATCGCCGAATGCAGGCGGCACGGCACCGCGCAGGAGTTGATCGACACCGCCGAGAAAATGGGCTTCGACACCGGGATGAAGGCGCTCCATCCCTTCGATCCGGGCTGGAGGCTTCCGGTCTATGTCGCCAATTTCATCGTGATGGACTACGGCACCGGCGCGATCTTCGGTTGCCCGGCGCACGACCAGCGCGATCTCGATTTCGCCAACAAATACAGCCTCGGCGCCACGCCGGTGGTGTGCCCACCGGGACAAGACGCGAGCACCTTCATCATAACCGACACCGCCTATGACGGCGACGGCCGCATGATCAATTCAGGAGGTCGCGCGCCGGCTCGAGCACGCGTCGCGCGGCAATCGTCCGGTCGGCACGCGCCAGGTCAATTTCCGTCTCCGCGACTGGGGCATTTCGCGCCAGCGCTACTGGGGCTGCCCGATCCCGGTCATCCACTGCGAGCGCTGCGGCATCGTGCCGGTGCCGGAAAGCGATCTGCCGGTCACGCTGCCGGACGATGTCGATTTCGATCGTCCGGGCAATCCGCTCGAGCGCCATCCGACCTGGAAGAACGTTGCATGCCCGACATGCGGCGGTCCGGCCCGGCGCGAGACCGATACCATGGACACCTTCGTCGATTCGTCCTGGTACTTCATCCGCTTCACCGATCCCTGGACGACACGTCCCACCAACCGTGCGGTCGCCGACCGCATGATGCCGGTCGATCAGTACATCGGCGGCATCGAGCATGCGA
>VAZL01000106.1 GCA_005883445.1 Alphaproteobacteria bacterium
GACGGCCGGCACCTCGACCTCTGCGCCGCCGACCAGCGGGAACGCCCCGGCCGGCATGAACACGAGGTCGATCGATTCGTCGATTTCGTTCTCGAGCGGCTCGAGCGTGACCACGCAGATCTGGCCGACGGTGGCCGAGACCCGGCCAACCACGTGCAAGCCGCCGCGCCCGTGCAATGTAACGTCGAAGCTGGCCTCGAACCGGGGCAAGGCAGCGAGGCCGGCATGCTTGGCGACCGCGGCGCGCGTCTGCGCATCGGCCACGAGGTCGAAGTGGCGTCCGCTCTCGGGCACATCGCTGAGTGCGAGCGGCACGCTCCAAAGACGTTCGGACCTGCGTTCAGATTTGGTCATTGCCTCATCCCCGTCGATCGCGCGCACAGCAGCACCTGTTCGGGATCGGGAAACGCGAGCTGTGCGCTCTCGAATCCATCCTGAGCGGCCAGCCGACGCACGGCTTCGCGGACATAGACCGCCAGCCGCAAGGCCGGCCCGGATTCCGCGCCGTCGGCAAATACATTGCGGTCCAACGCCGCGGCAAGCGGTTCGTCATCGGGCGCCTCCAGCGCCACCCGATAGGCTGCCTGCCTGCCATAGAAAGCCTCTCCGATCCTGCGCATGTTTCGCGGCACCGCGAGATCGCCCACCCCCATTTCGCGCATGCTGTCGTCCATGTCCCGGCAGAAGTGGTCAAACAACCCTTGGCCGAGGGCGCGAATCGGCACCGCCTCGCTCTCCAGACGGCGGAGAAACAGCACGGTATGGAGCATGATCATCTCCAGTCGGCCGTTGACCGTATCGGGCACGCCATAGATTTGGTAAAAGGCGGGCAGCCGCGCCTGTGCCACGATCGTGCCATAGAGACACGCGATGGTATTGTCCCGCGGGGTGCGGCGAAACAACTTGAATATCATCGCGTTAGCTCGGCCGCGGAGGTCGGATGCAGGGGCTCGATAGGGAAAACGTGATAGCGCCGATGACGTCAGTGCGCTAGCGCCTGCGACCATGACAGGGGGATCACGAGCTGCATGAATGGACCGACGCGCCCGTTCCGTATGGCCGCCGCCCGCGTTGCGGTGACGGTGGCATTCGGAATCCTGCTCAGCGGCTGCTTTTCGGAGACCTATCAGCGCGGCTACATCGTGCCTGAAGGGGCGCTCGAGCAGCTCCCGATTGGTTCCACCCAAGAACAGGTTTTGATCGTGCTCGGCACGCCCTCAACGGTCGCGACGGTGAGTGGCGAGGCGTTTTATTATATTTCCCAGCGCGCCGAGCGGTCGATCGGCTTCATGCCCCAACGGGTGGTCGATCAGCGGGTCGTGGCGGTGTATTTCGACAAGAATCGGCGAGTGGAGCGTCTCGCGAACTACGGTCTCAAGGACGGCAAGGTCTTTGATTTTGTCAGCCGCGCCACGCCGACTGGCGGCAAGGACGTCGCCTATCTCAACGCGCTATTCAAGATTTTCTAGACCGGTGATGAAGAGGCACCGCCGCGGCGCAGTGTGCCGCGGCGTCAGCGCGCGTCGCATCCTCCCACTGGGAGGCGTCAGCGCCAGTGCGCGAGCACGGCGAGCAACAAGAGCGCGACGATATTGGTGATCTTGATCATCGGGTTGACGGCGGGACCGGCCGTGTCCTTGTAGGGATCCCCGACGGTATCACCCGTCACCGCCGCCTTGTGCGGCTCCGAACCTTTGCCGCCGTAGTGGCCGTCCTCGATAAATTTCTTGGCATTATCCCATGCGCCGCCACCCGAGGTCATCGAAATCGCAACAAACAGGCCGGTGACGATAACGCCGAGGAGCATCGCGCCGACAGCGGAGAACGCCGCTGACTTGCCGATCGAACCGCCGCCCGCAATCCAGTAGACCAGGAAATAGACCACGATCGGCGAAAGCACCGGCAGCAGCGACGGAACGATCATCTCCTTGATCGCCGCCTTGGTGAGGAGGTCGACGGCGCGGCCGTAATCGGGCTTGTCGGTGCCCTGCATGATGCCGGGCTTCTCACGAAACTGCCGGCGCACCTCCTCGACGATCGCAGACGCCGCGCGGCCGACCGCCGTCATCCCCAACGCGCCGAACAGATACGGCAGCAAGCCGCCGAACAAGAGCCCCACCACGACATAGGGGTTGTTCAAGGAGAAATCGAGCTGCACCCCCTGGAAGTACGGATTGCTCGCCGCATTGGCGATGAAAAATTTCAAATCCTCGTTGTAAGCCGCGAACAGAACGAGCGCGCCGAGGCCGGCCGAACCAATGGCATAGCCCTTGGTCACCGCCTTGGTGGTGTTGCCGACGGCGTCGAGGGCGTCGGTTGACTTGCGCACCTCCTTAGGCAGTCCCGCCATTTCCGCGATACCGCCGGCGTTGTCGGTAACGGGGCCGAAGGCATCGAGCGCCACGACCATGCCGGCGAGCGAAAGCATTGTGGTCACGGCGACCGCAATCCCGAACAGGCCGGCGAGTTTGTAGCTGGTCAGGATGCCGGCGATGATGACGATCGCGGGCAGCGCCGTTGCTTCGAGCGAAATGGCCAAGCCTTGGATGACGTTGGTGCCGTGGCCCGTGACCGAGGCCTTGGCGATCGACTGCACCGGCCGGAAATTCGTACCGGTATAGTACTCGGTGATCCAGATGATGAGCCCGGTCACGATGAGGCCGACCACGCCGCAGATGAACAGCGACGTGCCGGAATAGGACTGCCCGGGCACGGAGCCGAAGCCCACCAGGAGATGGGTGACCAGCGCTACGCCGGCGAGCGAGAGCACGCCGGTGACGATGAGGCCCTTGTAGAGCGCGCCCATGATCGACTGGCTCGCGCCGAGTCTGACGAAGAACGTGCCGATGATGGACGTGATGATGCAGATGCCGCCGATGGCAAGTGGATAAGTCATCATCTTGAGGAGCGTGTCGGCACCGGCGGTGCGAAAAAAGATCGCCGCCAGCACCATGGTAGCGACCGTGGTCACGGCGTAGGTCTCGAACAGGTCGGCCGCCATCCCCGCGCAATCACCGACATTATCGCCCACATTGTCGGCGATGGTCGCGGGATTGCGCGGATCATCCTCGGGAATGCCGGCCTCGACCTTGCCGACGAGGTCGCCGCCCACGTCCGCCCCCTTGGTGAAGATGCCGCCGCCGAGACGCGCGAAGATCGAGATCAGTGACGCGCCGAAGCCAAGTGCCACGAGAGCGTCGATGACGGTGCGGTTGTCGGGCGCCATATGGCGCGTGCCGATAAGAAAACCGAAATAGAGGGTGACGCCGAGGAGCGCCAGGCCAGCGACCAGCAGCCCGGTGATGGCGCCGGCTTTGAACGCCAGCTCGAGCCCATCTGCGAGCGAACGGATCGCCGCCTGGGCGGTGCGCACGTTGGCGCGTACGGACACGTTCATGCCGATGAAGCCGGCTACCCCCGAGAGCACCGCGCCGATCAAGAATCCAACCGCCACTGAGGCGCCGAGGAAATACGCGAGGATGAAGAAGATCACGATGCCGACCACGCCGATCGTGGTGTATTGGCGCTTGAGATAAGCTTGCGCGCCTTCGCGCACGGCCGCCGCGATCTCCTGCATCCGCGCGCTGCCCGGATCAGCCGCGAGTACGGAGCGGATCGCCCAGATGGCGTAGAGGATAGCGAGCACGCCACAAAGGACGATCAGCCAAAGAGCGGTCATTGTTGAAACCCCGGTTGCGGAAGCAGGCCAGACGGAGCGCCCGGCCGTGACTTGAGCCGAGCCTGATGTATCGCCCACGGCGCGGCCTGAAGCGGCGCGGACATTGCCAAAAACGCTTCCGCGACGCAACGCTCGAAAACGCTGTCTATTGTTGGTCCTCAGCGCCCGACGCTGTTGATCGCCGGCTTCACCCTCGGCAGCGTCCAGGGGCCCGCCCCGAACCGCTCTTCTTGCTGCATTTTTCTTACGTCCCGTTCCATCTCGAGACAGGTGAGCCATTCTACGTAGCTCGGGAGGTAGACGCCCGTTCGCATGCACTGCACTTTGTCGGCGGAGGAATAGGTCGCCCGGTCCTTGATGATCTGATCGCGCGCCTTTTGCTCGGAGTCGAGGCACGCATTGATGTCCTGCTCGGTTGTGGTTCCACCCATCAGCTTGACCATGGCGCCGGCGGCAAGCTGGCACGTTTTCTGAATATCGATGGTGGGCACCTCTTTGCGCCCTTGCGTCTCGAGCGCCGCAGCGCGCTTGCGCGCCTCGGCCACGTGCGCGCCGGAACCGAACTTCTGAACATAGCTGGTGAATGCCGAGGCGGTGCCAGCCTTCTCCGCGTCGGCCCAGGCCTTCTCGTCCGCTTCCTTGCGTGCTTGCTCATCGAACGCAGCAAGCCGCTGACGCGCCTCGGCCACGTGCGCGCCCGAACCGAACTTCTGGATATAGCCGTTAAATGCCGCAGCGGTGCCGGCCTTGTCGGCGTCGGCCCAGGCCTTGTCATCGGCGTCCTTGCGTGCCTGCTCATCGAGCGTAGCAAGCCGCTGGCGCGCCTCGGCCACGTGCGCGCCCGAACTGAAGTTCTGCGTATATGCAGTGAGTGCCGCTGCGGTGCCGGCGCGCACCGCGTCTGCCCAAGCCTTATCGTCCGCCTCTTTCCGACTTAGCTCAGCAACGCGCTGGCGCGCCTCGGCCACATGCGCACCACCGCCGAAACTTTGTATATAGGCCGTATAGGCCGCGGCGGTGCCGGCCTTCTCGGCGTCGGCCCAGGCCTTCTCATCCGACGCCTTGCGGGCCGTTTCGTTGAGCGCGACGATGCGCTGGCTTGCCTCCGATACGTGCGCGCCGGAGCCGAAGTTCTGCAGATATGCCGTATAGGCGGCGGCGGTGCCGGCCTTCTCGGCGTCGGCCCAGGCCTTCTCGTCGGCCTCCTTGCGCGCCTGCTGATCGGACGCCTGCTGCTGCGCCGTCTGTTGCGAATCAGAGGGCTGGCTGCAAGCAGACGCGAGGGCAGCCCCGGCAATGACGGCAACGATCGCCAGTTTCGGAAATGAGATGCGGCGCGCGCGCCCGGGCTGTTGACGCCAATCATCAGTCATGGCTGGCCTTTTTCCGGGTTTACACGCGGGCCTCTGTTCTTTCAACGCCCACGTACCTCTCCGCTTCAATATGTCCCGAAGCTGCGGGATCGTCAAAAAAGCGCGTTCCCGTAATCTGGTTAGCCGCGGACACGAGAACAAGCCACCGTGCGAAACACACAGATCAGAAGTGCAGCGCACCTGGATGGCGGATCACGGCCGAGCGTGCTTGCTTTGGCCGCGACGCGCCGATCTGGCCGAATGCCGATTTCATCTCGTCGATCATGAGATCGATCACGTGGAGTGGACCTTCCGCGCCGAGCGCGCCGAGACCCCACAGAAAGGCCTTGCCGGCGAACGCAGCATCGGCCCCGAGCGCGACTGCCCGCACCACGTCGAGCCCCGAGCGCACGCCGCTGTCCAGCATCAGGGTCACCCGGCCGCCAACGGCCCGAGCAATGGCCGGAAGCGCGTCGATGGGCGCCGGCTGAGCTTCGACCTGGCGTCCGCCGTGGTTCGACACCACGATGCCGTCGACTCCGAGCGACACGCATCTTTCCGCATCGGCCGGGTGAAGGATGCCCTTGACCACCAACGGAGCCTTCCAGCGATCGCGATAGCGGGCGACCTCGTCCCAAGTGAAGGCGCCGCCCATTTCACGCCGCACGAGGGCTGCGACCTCATCCACGTTTGCGGTGTCGGCGGTGTAGGGCTTGAGATTGCCGAAGCGCGGTTGCCCGTGTTTCCAGAGCGATCTGAGATAGCCGGGCGAGGTCAGAATGCCGGCGAACATGCGCAGATCCGGCCGGAACGGCGATGTGATGCCGGCCGCAACCTCGCGCGGGCGCGTGGTGCGCACCGGTACATCGGCGGTGAGAACCAGGACATGCACACCAGCGGCCTCGGCGCGGCGGACAAGATCAAAGCCGATGGCGTGCTCGTTGCGGGAGCAGCGATAGAGTTGGAACCAGAGCACGTCGGGCGCGATCTCGGCTGCGCGCTCGACCGTCATGCCGCCGACCAGCCCGAGCGTATAGGGCACACGCGCGCGCTGCGCCGCGGCGGCGAGATATTGGTCGGCACCCGGCCAGACGATGGAAGGCCCCCCCATGGGAGCGACGCCGACCGGCGCGGCGTAGTGCCTGCCGAACAGGTCTCCGTCCATGTATTCAAAGGCGAAACTGGGCACGTTTCGGCGGGCATGGCGGCGCAGATAAGCGACAGTTGGAAAGCGGCGATGCAGCTTGACGAAGCGCGGATTGTCGGCGGGCGTGTAATCGTTCGCAGCCGGCCGAACCAGAGCAGTCGTGTCGTGCATGAGGTGCCCTTGGGGTGCCCCTGGCTTTTCCGCTGCCATTATAGCAACGAACGAGGCTCGCGACCTCTGCCTCGTCCGCCTACCGCCCCGCGGCCAAGGCCGAAGGGACGATCACGATCGCGGCCAGCCCTGGACGCTCAGAAATGGCTGAACGAGGCTTGCCGAAATGCGAGCGGCTGACCGTCGGGATCGAGAAAGCGCGCCGTCCCCTTCCCCGCCGTGACCGCGCCGATCTCGGTGACCGCGACGCCGGCGGCCGAAGCTTGCCGGCGCAATATCTCGACCTTGCCGGCCGGCACACATGCCACGACTTCATAGTCGTCACCGCCGGTGAGGATCGTTTCGATCAGCGCGGGCTCCTCGGCGAGCGCGGCGCGCGCGCCGTCGGAGAGCGGAACGCGCGCCACCGCGATTTCAGCGGCGACAGTGGAGGCGCGGCAGAGCTTGCCGAAATCGCCCGCGAGGCCGTCGGAGACGTCCATGGCCGCCGAAGCGTGCGCGCGGAGAATTTCGGCAATAGCGGTGCGCGGCTCCGGCACGAGATAGCGGGCTTCGAGCTGGTTGCGCTGCTCGGGCGTAAGTCCCCAGCGCTTGGCAGCGGAGGCATCTCGTCGCAACCGCAAGCCGAGCGCGGCGTCGCCGATCGTGCCGGTGACCACCACGCGGTCGCCCGCTTGGGCGCCGGCGCGACGCACCATCCGGCCCTGCGGCACCGCGCCGATAACTGCGATTGAAATCGTAATCGGTCCGCCGGTGCGGTCGGTGTCGCCGCCCAACAGGGGGCAGCCGAAGGCTTGCGCATCCGCGCCGAGCCCGCGCGCGAACGGCGCAAGCCAGGCGTCGCCAACCTCCTCGGGCAGCGCCAAGGTGAGCAGAAACCCGAGCGGCGTTGCGCCCTTCGCCGCGAGGTCGGAAAGATTCACCCGCAGCGCCTTTTTCGCGACCATGTCGGGCGGATCATCGGGAAAGAAATGCACGCCACCGACGATCCCATCGGTCTTGAGCACGAGATCGCAACCCGCGGGCGGCGTGATCGCCGCGGCGTCGTCGGTAAGCCCCAAGGCGCCGGGATGTTTGGCGAGCGGCGCAAAATAGCGCGCGATCAGCCGCTCTTCGCCGGATTGCGCCGCGCTGTCCGTGCTCATCGCGATCGGCCGCCCAAATCATCGATCAAGTGACGGGTCTGACCTGCCATGATAGCCTTGGCCAAATCCAAAGCTAAGGGAGATTTGCCGGGCCGCATGATGGAAGCATTCGATCTCTATTCGCCGGAAATCGATGCCGATCCCTTTCCGTACTACGAAATCCTGCGCGAGCAATATCCCTGCTATTGGAGCGAGGGCGGCAAGCTCTGGATCCTCTCCCGCTACGACGACATCGTGCAGGCGACGCGGGATTGGGAAACGTTCTCCTCCTCGCAAGGCAACATGATCGATGAGCTTCCCGGCCGCGCGGGCGCAACCTTGGGAACAACCGACCCGCCCCGTCACGATCGGCTACGGGCGCTGAGCCAAGCCGCGTTCGCGCGCAAGAACATCGAGCAGTTCATTGCACCCACCCTCGATATCGCAGACCGCGCGCTCGAGCGCATATGCGAAAGACGAGCGTTCGAGTTCATCAACGATTTCTCCAGCCAAATCACGGTCGGCGTGCTCTTTCGCACCATGGGCCTGCCGGAGCGCGATCATGCCGAGATCAGGCGCAAGGTCATTCTCGCGGTCTCCACCGACAAGTCCGTGAAAGGGCGCAACCCACGGCACATCGCCGCCTTCAAGGAACTCAGCGACTTTCTCACCGCCGAGGTGGCTGTGCGGCGCGCGACCCCGACCGACGACCTCATCACCCATCTCGCCGAAGCCGAAATCGACGGCGACCGATTAAGCGAACGCGAGGTCGTGCTTACGACCGCGACCTTCGTCATGGCGGGAGTGGAATCGCTCTCGAGCTTCATGAGCATGTTCGCGCTCAATCTGCACGATCATCCCGATGCGCGCCGCCGCATCGTCGCGAACCCCGAGCTGATCGAACCGGCGATCGAGGAGTCGCTGCGCTTCAACACCTCGGCGCAGCGTTTCAAGCGCACGGTCATGCGCGAGACCGAGCTGCACGGCCAAAGAATGCGCGTCGGCGACAAAGTGGCGCTTGCATTCGGCTCCGGCAACCGCGATTGGCGGAAATTTCCCAACCCGGACGTCTACGATATCGCCCGCCGGCCGCAGGGCCATCTCGGCTTCGGCGCCGGCAAGCATTTCTGCCTCGGCAGCCAAATGGCGCGGCTCGTCACCGCGATCGCCATGAAGCGTTTTCTCGAACGCGTGCCCGAATACCATCTTGAGGTCGATGAGATCGCCTGGAATTCGTCGTCGAATTTTCGCAGTCCCAGCGCGTTGCCGTTCGTAACGCACCGATTTGAACAAAATCCGTCAACGCGTGAACGGCGCGAACTCGCCGGCACGAAACTGCCGTGCGATCTGGTCGAGCACGGCGTTGACCATGCCGGTCTCGTCCCGGTCGACGAAAGCGTTGGCGACGTCGACATATTCGGAGACGACGACACGCGCCGGCACGTCGCTGCGATGACCGAGCTCATAGGCGCCCGCGCGCAGCACCGCGCGCAAGATCGCTTCGATGCGTTTGAGCGGCCAGCCCTGCGCCAGCGCCTTGTCGACCAGCGGATCGAGGCTGCGCTGCTCGCGCACCACGCCCGAGACCACGTCGCGGAAGAAGGCCGCCTCGGCCGGCAGATATTGCGCCCCTTCGACCTCACGCCCGATCCAATGGCTCTCGAACTCGGCAAGAATGTCGTTCAACCCCGTGCCGGCGATGTCCATCTGGTAGAGCGCCTGCACCGCCGCGAGCCGGGCGGCGCCGCGGCGATTGGCTTTGCGTTCGTCCTTCGCGCCGTCGCGAACCATCGGTCAACCCGCAGCCAGGCGGCGCTTGAGCCGCACGAGCGAAAGTGCCGCGCGCGCGGCATCGCCGCCCTTGTCGGCCTCCTCTGGGCGTGCGCGCGTCCACGCCTGGGCGTCGGTGTCGACGGTCAGAATGCCGTTGCCGATCGGCAGGCGGCGCGCGAGCGAAAGCTCGAGCAGGGCTCGTGCCGATTCCTGCGACACGATCTCGAAATGCAACGTCTCGCCGCGAATGACGCAGCCGAGCGCGACCGCGCCCTCGTAAGGCCGGCCCGAACGCTCGGCGGCGTCGAGCGCAATCGCGATGGCAGGCGCCACTTCGAGCGAGCCCGGAACGCTGACGCGCTCGAAGGTCGCGCCCGCTTCTTGCAGCGCGCGCGTGGCGCCCGCGAGCAACGCGTCGGCGATGTCCTCGTAGAAGCGCGCCTCGACGACAAGGATGCGCGCGCCCTTGAGATCGCTCGAGTCGCGATCAGGCGCGTCGGTGGCGGCGGAGCGGCGCGGCTCGGCCATGACCCAATCTCCGGTGGCGGGGTGGTCGTAGCAAGCGGATCGGGTCGGAAGCAAGGGAGCGGCGCCGGGGCGCCTACGAGCGCTCCATCAGCCGCGCCACGTAGCGGGCCATCAGGTCGACCTCGAGATTGACCGCGTCGCCGGCAGCGAGCCGGCCGAGCGTCGTGACCTTGAGCGTATGCGGAATGATCAGCACCGCGAAGGTGTCGCCCGCAACCTCGTTGACGGTCAGCGATACCCCGTCGAGTGCGACCGACCCCTTCGTTGCAATGAAACGGGAAAGCTGCGCCGGCGAGCGAAACATGAACCGCGCCATGTCGGTCAAATCCTCGCGCGTAATCACGTTAGCGAGGCCCTCGGCATGACCGGCGACGACGTGCCCGCCGAGCTCATCGCCGAGCTTGAGCGGGCGCTCGAGATTGATGCACGTGCCCTTCTGCCAGTGGCTGGCCGTGGTCACCCGCAGCGTCTCGGCGGCGGCGTCCACGGCGAACCAGGCGCGGGCGCCCTCCTTGCCATGCGCGACCACGGTCAGGCACACGCCGCTGCAGGCGATCGAGGCGCCGACGGCGATGGTGTCGGCATCATAGCCGCAGGCGATCTTGAGACGGACGAGCCCCTGCGCGCGCGGCTCGACCGCAAC
Organism: Alphaproteobacteria bacterium; assembly: GCA_005883445.1. GTDB lineage: Bacteria > Pseudomonadota > Alphaproteobacteria > Rhizobiales > Xanthobacteraceae > VAZQ01. Next base: position 10,418 of record VAZL01000106.1, read on the forward strand.
CACCTCGCCAATGTCGGTCACGATGCCGGTAAACATCTCACGCCCGCTCGAATCTCTCGACCGTGTCCGCCCCGACGGTTTCGCGGCCGATGGCGTTGAGCCGCGGCGACTGAGTTAATGCGGAAAGCGGCAGTCCGTCGAGGGCATCGATTCCGTCCGGCCCGATGATCGCCGGCGAGCGAAACAGCGTCGCCTCGTCGATCAGGTCGGCGCGCAGGAAGGCGGCGGCGAGAATGGGTCCGCTTTCGACCATCAGCCGGGTGATGCCGCGTTGGGCCAAGAGCTTGAGCACGGCAGCAAGGTCGAGCCTGCCGTCGGCTCCCGGCACACGGGCGATGTCGACGCCTTGTGCGGCCAGCGCCTGTTCGCGCGCGCGCGGCGCAGCGTCGCTGGTCATGACCCAGAGCGGCACCTGCCGCGCGGTCGCAAGGAGCTTGCTCGCGGGCGGCAGCCGTAGCGTCGCGTCGAGAACGACACGCACCGGCGAGCGCATGCCCGGCAGGCGGGAAGTCAACAATGGATCATCCGCAACGACGGTGCCGATGCCGGTGAGTACGGCATCGCTCTGCGCGCGCAACAGATGCGCACGCGCGCGCCCTGCCTCGCCGGTAATCGCGGCGGGGCGGCGGCCGGACCGGGCGGCCTTGCCGTCGGCCGACACCGCGAGTTTCAGGATCACGTGCGGGCGGCCGTCCTGGACCCGCCGGATGTGGCCGGCGTGCGCCCGCCGCGCCTCCTCGGCGCCAACGCCGACCTCGACGACGACGCCGGCTTCGGCCAAACGCCAATGCCCGGCGCCGGCGACCTCGGGATTGGGATCGACCAGCGCCGAGACGACGCGCGCGATGCCGGCGGCGACGATGGCGTCGGCACAGGGCGGCGTCTTGCCGTGATGGGAGCATGGCTCGAGCGTGACATAGAGCGTCGCCCCGCGCGCGGCGGCGCCGGCGCGGCGGAGAGCCTCGGTCTCGGCGTGGGGCCGGCCACCGGGCTGGGTCCAGCCACGGCCGATAATCACACCGTCCCTGGCGACCACTGCGCCGACGGCCGGATTGGGCCAGGTGCGCCCGAGCCCGCGCCGACCCAGCGCGAGCGCGAGCGCCATGAAGCGGGCGTCTTGCGCGCTAGTCATGGCCGGCGTCATTCAATGCGTTCAACTCCGACTTCTTTCCGGGCGTCCGATTTACGTTATACCAAGGCGCGCAACCCCACGGAGCTTCAATGCTGATCAGCGGAAAAGAAAAGCTCGAGCGCATGCGCGACGGCCGCGTCATCTATATCGGCGCCGAGCGGGTGGATGACGTGACCTGCCACCCCGCGTTCAGGAATGCTGCACGGACCATTGCCGACCTCTACGACTTCAAAGCCGATCCGGATCGGCGCGACCTATTCTCGTTCGAGGAGAACGGCGAGTGCTACGGCCTGCCATGGTTGCGCTGTCGCACCCGCGAGGACCTTGTTCGCCGCATGCGCGCCATGAAGGCGACCGCGGATGCAACGTATGGCCTGATCGGGCGCTCGCCCGATCACGTTGCTGGCCTGATCACCGGACTCGCGATGAAGCCCGCGCTGCTCGATGAGCTCACCCCCGGGTTCGGCGGCAATCTCATCCGCTATTACGAACATGCGCAAGAACGATCTCTACGTTTCGTTCGCGGTGACGCCGCCCTCCGGTATCCGCAGCCGGGAAATCTTCGCCGGGGAGGCGCGCGACGACCCGACCCTTCAGGTCGTCGCCGAAGGCGACGACGGCGTCACCATCTCCGGCATGAAGATGCTGGCGACCGGCGCGGCCTTCGCCGACGAGGTGTGGATCGGCAATCTCACGCCTATCGACGACAAGCGGGCGGGCGAGAGCATCACCTGCGCGCTGCCGGTCAACACGCCCGGCGTCTCGTTCTGGGCGCGCGAACCCTACGAGCGTCACGCCCGTCACGAAGCCGATTATCCGCTCAGCTTCCGCTTCGACGAAACCGACACGGTGTTGGTGTGCGACCTCGTCAAGGTGCCCTGGGAGCGCGTCTTCCTACACAACAACGGGGCAATGTCGCGCCGCATCTATATCGAGACGCCGGCGAACTGCTACCAAAACCATCAGTCCAACGTGCGCTTCTGGACCAAGATGGGATTGATCGTCGGGCTCGCGAGCCGCATGTGCCAGGCGAACGGCGTCGACAGGATTCCGGCGGTGCGCGAAACGTTGGGACGGCTCGCCGCCCTCGAGGCGACGGTCGGCGGGCTCGTGAACGGGCAGATCGAGGCCTACGAGCCATGGCCCGACAGCTACGCCACGCCCAACCGGCGGATCATGTACGCCACGCTCAACTGGTGCCAGGAGCACCATACTGAGATCATCGATGCGCTACGCACGCTCGCGGGCGCGGCGCCGCTGCAGATGCCGGCGAGCATCGACCTCGTTGCCGACCCCGAGCTCAAGGACCGCTTCGAGCGTTGGTGGCGCACGTCCTCGATGCCGGCGCTCGATCGGCTCAAACTTTACAAGTTGGTCTGGGACCTGATCGGCTCGGAATTCGCCGGGCGGCACATGCTCTACGAGCGCTTCTATGCCGGCAATTCGATCATCGTGCGCAACCAGAGCGACCGCGAGGCGCCGTGGGAGACATTCCATGCCACGGTGGACGGGCTGCTGGAACGCGTGCAGACGCCCAATTCGTCGCAATAATTCATCCGATGGACCGTGCGGTGGAACGCACGCCCGCCGTGCCCAGCGGCGCTGCTGTCACTTCCTCACCGCCGCGCCCGGCTTGCCCTCCTCCGACAATTCGTCGAGCACGGTCTCGAAGTCCTTGGCCTCGCGGAAATTGCGGTAGACCGAGGCGAAGCGCACATAGGCGACGTCGTCGAGCGCGCGCAGCGCCTCCATCACCATCTCGCCCACCGCCTCGGAGGAGACTTCGCTCTCGCCCTGGCTCTCGAGCTCGCGCACGATCTTGGAGACGGCCTGATCGATGCGCTCCGGCTCGACCGGACGCTTGCGCAACGCGATTTGGACCGAGCGCAGCAGCTTGTCTCGGTCGAACGGCACGCGGCGCCCGTTGCGCTTGATGACCACAAGCTCGCGCAGCTGCACGCGCTCGAATGTGGTAAAGCGGAAATTGCAGCTCAGACACACGCGGCGGCGGCGGATGACGGAGGAATCCTCGGTCGGCCGCGAGTCCTTGACTTGCGTATCGAGGCTGCCGCAATTCGGACAACGCATGGGCGGCCCCTACTCTCTCGCAGTCATTCCTGGGCGCGGCTGAAAGCCGCGAGCCTCAAATCCATCACCACCGTTGATGCGTGCGACAGGCCTGTGGCTGTGGATTGCGGTTCGCGCGCCGATGCGTGCAGTCCGACTGATGAAGGAGCGATTGGTCCCATGAGACCTCAGCCTTGATAAATGGGAAATCGACTGACGAGCTTCCTGACCTTCTCGCGCACGGCGGCTTCGGTGAGCAAGTCCTCGTCGACGCCCTTCTCCGAGAGGACGTCGAGCAGCTCGACGATCAGCTCGCCGACTTCTTGGAACTCGGCAATACCGAAGCCGCGAGTGGTGCCGGCGGGCGTGCCGAGGCGTATCCCGGAGGTCACCGCCGGC
>VAZL01000107.1:0-9468 GCA_005883445.1 Alphaproteobacteria bacterium
AAATCGTCGGCAGCGCGCTGCGCCGCGCGGGCAAGATTCTCGCCGGCCATCGCGTCGAATTGGACCTTGCGCCGGGCTTGCCGATGGTGGCGGTGGATGCGGTGTTGTTCGAGCAGGTCCTGTTCAATTTGCTGGACAATGCCGCCAAATATTCCCCCGCGGGCACCACCATCCGCGTCCGCAGCTGGCGCGATCGGGACGCGGTCTACTTGCAGGTGCTGGATGAAGGCGAGGGCATTCCATCCGCGGACCTGGAGCACATCTTCGACAAGTTCTATCGGGTGGAAAAGGGCGACCAGGTGCGCGCCGGAACCGGCCTCGGGCTGGCGATCTCCCGCGGCTTCATCGAAGCCATGCATGGGACGATCAACGCGGCGAACCGCAACGATCGCAGCGGCGCCGTGTTCGCGATCAGGCTGCCGATTCCGCCCGCGGTCGAACGATTGGAAACTGCGGCATGAGCGCGGCACCGCTCAAGATTCTGGTGGTCGACGACGAGCCGCCGATCCGTAAGCTGCTGCGCATGGGGCTGAGCACGCAGGGCTACGAAATCCTGGAAGCGCCGAACGGCAAAGCCTCGCTCGAGCTGCTGGCGCAGAAGCCCAACCTGATCATTCTCGATCTCGGGCTTCCCGACATGCAGGGGCTCGAACTGCTGCGCATGATGCGCGCCCGCAACGAGGGTGTGCCGATCGTCGTGCTGTCGAGCCGGGGGGACGAGGTCAGCAAGGTCCAGGCGCTCGACCTCGGCGCCGACGACTACGTCACCAAGCCGTTCGGCATGGAGGAACTTCTGGCCCGCATGCGCGCGGCGCTGCGCCACCAGCTGCAGGTGCACGGCGAGCGGCCGATCTTTCGGACCGGCGATCTCGGGGTCGATTTGGTACGGCGTATCGTGAAGGTGGGCGAGAAGGAGGTGAAGCTCTCCCCCAAGGAGTACGAGCTCTTGCGCGTGCTGGTGCAGCATGCCGGCAAAGTGCTCACCCACAAATTCCTGCTCGGCGAACTGTGGGACGACCTCACCGACGCACAATACCTGCGCGTCTATGTCCGGCAGCTCAGGCAGAAGATCGAAGCCGATCCCGAGCGCCCGCACTATATTCTGACGGAGACCGGCATCGGCTACCGGCTGCGGGCTCCGGACTGAAGGTCGCAACCGCCATTGCGTCACGACCCGTCGCCGGCTGGCGCAATCGGCATTAGAGTCGCCCAGGTGCACCGCTGTGGGCGATAGCAGCATGGACAATTCCAGCAAAGCAGCGTGCAGGCGGCTGCCACCACCCTGCGAAACCATGGTAGTTTGGCGTCGAACGCGACCCAGCGCAGGACGGGAGGGAACAGTCATGCCGGCATATGCAAAAACTGTCGCCGCTGCTATCGCGCTTTGGATCGCCGGCGCGACCGGGCAGGCTTCTGCCCAAGTGAAAGTTGGAGCGGTGTTGTCGATCACAGGTCCAGCTTCGTTCTTGGGTGATCCCGAGAAAAAGACGCTCGAAATTTACGTCGACGACATCAACGCCAAGGGCGGCGTGAACGGCCAAAAGCTGCAGCTCGTCGCATACGACGACGGCGCCGACGCCAACGCCGCGCGCACCTTTGCCACCCGCCTAGTCGAGGAGGACAAGGTCGTCGCCATGGTCGGTGGCACCACCACCGGCGCAACGTTGGCCATGATCCCGCTGTTCGAGGAAGCGCAGATCCCGTTCATCTCGCTCGCCGGCGCCATCCAGATCATCGAGCCGGTCCGCAAGTGGGTGTTCAAGACGCCGCACACGGACAAGATGGCGTGCGAGAAGATCTTCGCCGATCTGAAGCAGCGCAATTTGACGACCGTCGCGCTGATCTCGGGTACGGACGCCTTCGGCAAGTCAATGCGCGACCAGTGCGTGGCGGTTGCGCCCAAGGCCGGCATCACCGTCGCGCACGAGGAAGCCTACGGACCGCGCGACAGCGACATGACCCCGCAGCTCACCAACATCAAGGCCAAGACTGGCGTGCAAGCCGTGATAAATCCGGGCTTCGGCCAGGGGCCGGCGATTGTGACCCGCAATTACCGGCAGCTCGGCATCACGCTGCCGTTCTATCAAAGCCACGGCGTCGCCTCGAAGCAGTTCATCGACCTTGCCGGCCCCGCCGCCGACGGCGTGCGGCTGCCGGCCGCGGCGCTGCTGGTGGCCGAGAAGCTCCCGGACAGCGACCCGCAGAAACCGGTTGTCGTTGCATATACCAGGACTTACCAGCAGAAGACCGGCCAGCCGATCTCGACCTTCGGGGGCCACGCTTATGATGGCCTGATGATCTTCGTGGAGGCCGCGAAACGCGCCGGCAGCTTCGACAAGGCCAAGGTGCGCGACGAGATCGAGAAGACGAAAAATTTCATCGGCACCGGCGGCGTCGTCAACATGTCGCCAACCGACCATCTGGGGCTCGATCTGTCCGCCTTCCGCATGCTCGAGATCAAGGGCGGTGACTGGACGCTGGTGCAGTGAAGCGACGAATAGCGAGGTGGCGAATGGCAAATAGAAGGGTGATAATGCGTAGCGAATAGAGGTATTTCTTATTCGCTATTCGCTATTCGCCCATTCGCTATGCCCGAATTTCTACAATTCGCCTTCTCCGGCCTGACCGTCGGCGCCGTCTACGCGCTCGTCGCACTCGGCTTCACCCCGATCTACAACGCCTCCGACGTCATCAACTTCGCCCAGGGCGAATTCGTGATGCTGGGCGGCATGACCACGGTATTTCTCGGCCTTGCCGGCGTGCCGCTGCCGCTGGCGGCGTGTCTCGCGGTCGTCGTCACGGTTGCGGTGGGACTTGCGCTTCACCGCTTCGCCATCGAGCCGGCGCGCGGCGCGAGCGCGGTCGCGCTGATCATGATCACGATCGGCGCCTCGATCTTTCTGCGCGGCGCGGCACAGGTCGTCTTCGACAAGCGCTTCCACAGCCTGCCGCCCTGGATCGGCGGCGACGCGATCCGCGTCGGCGGCGCTACCATCCTGCCGCAGAGCCTGGTGGTGCTCGGCGGCGCAGTCGTCATCGTCGTGCTGTTATGGGCCTTCATCGAGCGCACGCTCATCGGCAAGGCGATGGTCGCTACCGCCGCGAATGAGCTCGCTGCGCGCCTCGTCGGGATCGATACGCGCCGCATCGTCGGCTTATCCTTTGCTATTTCGGCGGCGATCGGCGCGGTGGCGGGCATCCTGATCAGTCCCATCACGCTGACGAGCTACGACGTCGGAACCTTGCTGGCGCTCAAGGGTTTCGCCGCGGCCATGCTCGGCGGCATCGGCAGCGCCGTCGGAGCGGTCGTCGGCGGATTGCTGCTCGGATTGCTCGAGGCATTTGCCGCCGGCTATGTCTCCTCGCAGTACAAGGATGCGGTCGCGTTCCTCGTCATCTTGATCGTCCTGCTCGCCATCCCGCGCGGATTGTTCGGCCGGGCGTCGGTCGAACGGGTGTGATTCGTATTCATGCGAGCGCTCCTGAGTCATCGGCTAGTCCCGGTCGTGGCGATGGCCGCCATTGTCGTCCTTCTGCCATTGCTTTTTTCGTCCGCCTATTACTATCGCGTCGCGGCGCTGGTGTTCGTATTCGCGCTCGCCTCGATCGGATTGAACCTGCTGATGGGTTTTGCCGGGCAGGTGAGCCTCGGCCATGCCGGCTTCATGGGGATCGGCGCCTATGCCGTCGCCATCGGTCCGACCCATCTTGGCGTGGCGTCATGGCTGTCCTTCGTCATCGGCGCCGCGCTGTCCGCGCTCGTCGCCTTCGTCGTTGGCCGCCCGATTCTGCGCCTCAAGGGACATTACCTCGCCGTTGCCACGCTGGGTTTCGGCCTTCTGCTCGCCATCGTCTTCACCAACGAGGCGCGCTTCACCGGCGGACCGGACGGCATGGCGGTGCCGCGTCTCGTTCTCTTCGGCTCCTCCGTGTGGGGGGCGCAAAGCTGGTACTGGATCATAGCTGCGAGCTTTTTGGTCGGCGCCGTGCTTGCGCTTAACCTGATCGAAAGCCCGACTGGGCGCGCCCTGCGGGCGATCCACGACAGCGAGGTCGCTGCGCGCGTGCTCGGCGTCGATGTGGCGAAGGCGAAGCTCGCCGTCTTCGTCGTCTCCGCCATCTATGCCTCGGTCGCCGGCTCCTATCTTGCGCTGCTCAACGGCCACGTCACCCCCGACGTGTCCGGCTTCCTGCGCTCGATCGAGCTCGTCGCCATGGTGGTGCTCGGCGGCATGGGATCGATCGCTGGCTCGCTCGTCGGCGCTGCTCTCCTCGTCGTTTTGCCGCAGACACTCACGTTCCTGCACGACTACGAGCACATAGCGCTCGGCCTCATCGTCATGGCCGTGATGGTTTTCTTGCGGGCTGGCATCGTGCCGACGCTTGCGCGTGCGCTGGACTTGAGGCGTGCATGATCCTCGTTGCCGAGCACCTCTCGATTTCCTTCGGCGGCGTGCACGCGGTCGAAGACGTGAGCTTGGCAGTCGCGCCCGGCCTCGTCTTTGCGATCATCGGCCCCAACGGCGCCGGCAAGACCACGCTGTTCAATCTCATCTCCGGTCTCTACCTGCCCGCGCAGGGCCGCGTGCGGCTTGCCGGCGAAGAGGTGAGCTCGCTTGCGCCGGAAGAGCTCGCGCGCCGGGGCTTGTCGCGCACGTTCCAAAACCTGCAGATCTTCTTCCGCATGACTGCGCTCGAAAATGTCATGGTCGGCCGCCATCGCCATGAAACGACCGGCATATTCGCCGACCTGTTTCATCTGCCTGCGGTCGGCCGGCAGAACCGGAGAACCCGCGAGGCGGCCGCGGCCGCGCTCGAGCGCGTCGGGCTCGCCGCGGCGGCGGAGCGACCGGCGGGCGGACTCTCCTTCGGAAGTCTCAAGCGCCTTGAAATCGCACGCGCGCTTGCGAGCGAGCCCAAGCTGCTGTTGCTCGACGAGCCCGCCGCGGGCTGCAATCCGGTGGAGACCGCCGAGATCGAAGCCATCATCCGCCGGCTGACCCGCGACGGCATCACCATCGTGCTGGTCGAGCACGACATGCGGTTGGTGATGAATGTCTCGGATCGCATCCACGTGCTTGCCAACGGCCGCACGCTTGCCGAAGGCACGGCCGAGGAGGTGCGCGCGAATCCGGCCGTGGTTGCGGCCTATCTCGGCGTTCGTGGCGCGCAGGAGACCGCCCGTGCTCTCAGTTGAGGACGTCAGGAGCGGCTACGGCCGGATCGAGGCGCTGCACGGCGTTTCGATCAACATCGCGGCCGGCGAGATCGTTACTCTGCTCGGCGCCAACGGCGCCGGCAAAACCACGCTGATACGTGCGATCTGCGGCGTGCAACCGATCTCTGCCGGGCGGATCCGGTTCGAAAATCGGCAGCTGGAGGATCTGCCCGCCCATGCGCGCGTTGCGCTCGGCATCGCGCAGGTGCCGGAGGGCCGGCAGGTGTTCGCGCCGCTTTCGGTGGAAGATAACCTCAAGCTCGGCGCGTGGACGCGGCGAGACGCGAACCTCGTTGCGGAGCTCGCATCCATTTATGAGCTGTTTCCGATGCTGGCGGCGAACCGCCACATCAGTGCCGGCATGCTCTCGGGTGGCCAGCAGCAGATGCTCGCAATCGGCCGCGCCCTGATGGCGAAGCCGCGGCTCTTGCTGCTCGATGAGCCCTCGATGGGCCTTGCCCCCATCCTGGTCGAGCAGATTCTCGATGTCGTTCGGGGGCTCAAGCAGGCTGGTCTGACGGTGCTCCTGGTCGAGCAGAACGCCCGCGCTGCGCTTGCCATCGCCGACCGCGGCTATGTGGTCGAGACCGGCCGGATCGCGACGAGCGGCAGCGCGGCGCAACTCCTGGCCGACGACCGCGTGCAGGCCGCATATCTGGGGGTGTGACAAAAACCCGTCGCCGAGGCGGCGATGATCGAGGTTCGGCCGCGTTTGGAGAGCGCAAGGCATGCGGGGTCTGGTCAGCCGACCGGAAAGCGCGTTTACTTCAATGCGCTGGACCGTGGATCGGTTTCGGCCATCTACTCAGGCCTGACGGCGTTCGCAAGCCGTGTGCCGGCGCGAGCGAAGGTGTATCATGAGCACGAGCACGGCGCGTCGGCCGCGTGCTTCTGCTGTATTTGTGACTGTGCCGCGAGTCCGCCGGTGACATGATGCCCCGGTCCATTGCACAGCATCGGCATGGGTCAGCGGTTGCGCGGCGCAAGCGCCAGCCGGAGCCGCCGGCTGCTGCGATGACCGAAGACAAGATCGACGAAAGCTTGGAAGAGAGCTTCCCCGCCAGCGATCCGCCGAGCTGGACGCTCGTTACTCGCATCGGCTCGCCGCGGCGAAAACCTCGAACTTTGGACGATCCCGAGACCTAGAATCTTCTCCAGCCAGATCGCGCTCAGCGACGTGGTCGGCTCGTTCGCAATCAGGACAGGCGGAGCATGCTCCACAGCAATTCCTCACCTTGTCCCAAATAGGAGATTTGCCATGACCACCCGCAAGCTCGACAAGAAGCAGTGGCGCACGTTCTTCGATCGCGTCTCCACCACGCTCGAAGGCAAAGAGGCCGAAATCGAAATCGCTTCGCTACGCCTTGGCGATCAGGTCGAAGCGGAGTGGCTGCCTCTGATCGGCATTGCCTACGATCCCAACGATGACATCGTCGAGGTGGCGCTCGAGGGATTGGATCATCTGATCCCCAAGCCGCGCGACATCTACGTCGAGGATGCGCCCGGCGGATTGGTGGCGCTCGAAATCGTCGACGCGGACGACGTCAGGCAAATCGTCAAGCTTCGCGATCCGTTGATGCTGCCGGCCCCATCGCAGATGAAGTAACGTCGGGCGAGCCCTTACCGCCGCGCTCGAGCACCGGGAGCCTTCAATGTCGCGAACATTCCTCATCTTCGCCGCGGTCCTGGCCGTGACTGCGACCGCGGGCAAGGAGGCGCTCGCGGAACTTCTCTCCTCGCGGCCGATCACCGTCATTAACCCGTTCACGCCGGGCGCAAGTTCCGACACGCTGCAGCGCATCGTCAACAAGAAGGTCAGCGAGGACACCGGTCAGACGCTCGTCGTTGAGTCGCGCCCGGGCGGCGGCGGCATCGTCGCCGCGGCAGTGGTCAAGCAGGCTTCGCCCGACGGGCATACGTTGCTCCAGGCCAATGCGGGGACCCACGCGACCAATGCATCGCTCTACGCGACGCTGCCCTACGACCCGATCAAAGATTTTCGTCCGATCACGCTGATGTGGAGCTTTCCCCAATTGCTCGCGGTTCCCCTCGACAGCCCCGCGAAGTCGGTCTCCGACCTGGTCGCGCTCGCCAAATCCAAGCCCGGCGGCTTGAGCTTTGCCTCCCAAGGCACCGGCTCCGGCGGACACCTGCTCGGCGAGATGTTCAAGCTCAGGACCGGAGCAAACATGGTGCACGTTCCCTACCGCGGCGCCGCTCCGGCCGGGATCGATCTTGCGGCCGGCCGGATCGACTTCTTCTTCGTCTCCTATTCTTCGCTGCTGCCGTTTCTCCAGGCGGGCAAGGTGCGCGCCATCGCGGTGACGTCGCCGCAACGTCTGCCGGTGCTGCCGGATGCCCCGACGATGACGGAAGCGGGCTTTGCCGGGATCGCGCTGGACGTCTGGTTCGGTCTCGTCGCCCCGGCCGGAACGTCCGACGCCGTCATCGACAAGCTCAATGCCGCCTTCGTGCGGGCGGTGCGGGATCCGAATGTCGTCAAGCAGATGACGGAGCAGGGCGCCGAAGCGGTCGCCACCACGCCGGCGGAGTTCGCGGCGTTCATCGCGTCCGAAACCGAGCGCTTCGGCAAGGTGGTACGAGCGGTCGGCGCGAAGGCAGAGTGATATAATCCGGTTGATTGCCTCGGCGTCAGATTGCTCGTCGTCCCCGCGAAAGCGGGGACCCATATTCCAGAGGCGGTGGTTATAGGTCCCCGCTTTCGCGGGGACGACGGCGTATGAGCTGATGAGTCGGAGTCGGTGCGAAGCGCGTTGGCGGCGGACGGGTTGCGGCGCTCGTCTGGCGAGACGCAGCGCCCTCAGTCCTCAAAAGGTCGCCGGCACGAAATAATTGATGACCGCGAGCACGACTAGAAGGACGAGCCCGATCCCGAGGCTAAAGCCGATGAGCTTCTTCTCGACCGGCAACAGCGGCTCGGGCGCAGCCCGTTCAAGCTCGGTGCGGATATCGGTTTGCGGCATGGATATGCTCCTCGCAACGTTCAGCCGGCCAGCGGCGGCTTGATGCCGCTGAAGAACAGCCAGGAAATCAGCAGGCCGACCCAGATCACGAAGCCGAACAGGCTGATGACGTAGACGGCGGCGAGCTTACCGATGCCCTCCTGCCACAGCTTCTTGAAGTTGGACAGAACGCCGATCGAAAAGAACGTCAGGATGAAGAAGATCACCCTGAACGTGTTGGCTTCGCCGATCGCGGCGGGGACCTTCGAGGCGATATCCGCGGGAGTACCGAGCGCAAGGTAGAGACCGACCACGAAGGTCACCACGAAGCCGAGGATAAACTTCGGGAAGCGCTGCCAGATCTCCGCGATTTTCGCCTTGTCCGACGTCACGTTGATATGGTTCGTCCAAATATAGCCGAGCACGAAGGCCCAAATGCCGATGAAAACGTCGATGAACACTTTCACCGTGGCGGTGGTGCCGAGAATCCAGCCCGGTTGATATGTCACGCCTTCCGCCGCCGACTTCGCCAGGATCAATGATTCGGTGATGCCGCCACCCGCCACCGCCGCGCCGTCGGTCTTGACGGCAAGTCCGATCCAGGCGCCGGCGACCAGCGGCTCCGATCACCGCGAAGATGACGACGAGCGAGGACACCAGCACCGGCACGATCGGGCGTGCGCGGATGGCGCCGCCCGTGGCGATCGCCGCCGACACGCCGCAGATCGAGATGCCCGACGCCAGCGGCGCCGCCCATTCGCGGTTGAAGCCGAACCACTTGCGGGCGACGAAGTACACCACCGCCCAGTAGATGAGATAAGCCTCGATGATCGCGGCGACGCCGCGCAACAGCAGCGAGGTCGCGAGATTGAGTTTGCCGGCCGCGGTCACGGCGAAGAAGCCGCCGAGGATCACGATCGCGATCTTGATGTAGAGTTCCGGCCTGACCGCCTCCTTGATCGTCTCGGCGAAGCGCGGAAACACGTTGGCGATGATCAGCCCGGCAAGCAGCGCAAAGATGAAGCCGCCTTCATTGGTCAGGCGCAGCGACCAGCTGATGTCGAACTTTTGTAGTTCGGCCGGCGTGACGGCCGCGAAATTGGCGTAGCTGCCGACGACCCAACTGGCATAGGCGATCCAGAACACGGCGGTGAAGGCGAGCGCGAACTTTTTCACCTCCGCCTTCAATGCCACCGCCGCCGCGCTCAACACAACGAGCAGCGCGACATAGGTGGCGAGCAAGGCGCCAGCGCCGCCGAGGGGGGCGTAGGTCTTCGACGCCGTGCC
>VAZL01000107.1:9534-12666 GCA_005883445.1 Alphaproteobacteria bacterium
CGCTGATCCGCGGTGCGGTTTCGCTCGCGCTCCAGGATGATGCGCGTGGGGAAGCCGTTTCGATGGCCGACATGACGTTCTCCCGCGTCAGCGTGCAGCGCCATGAGGTTGGGCCGGCCGTCGCTCCGAGACTTGCTTTCCCTCAACGCGCCCGCCGGTGGTGGTATTTTCTATTTTCTTCTTGCGATTTGTTATAATATTTTTCTATTTTCAGGCCTATTTGGACTATTATATAGAAAATAATACTCGTCAATCCTTCACGGAGCCCGCGCGATGCGGTTCCTTCCGGTGTTCCTCGATACCGCCGCTGGCGTCGTCGTCGTTGTGGGCTCGGGCGAGCCCGCGCGCGGCAAGCTGCGCCTGCTGCGTGCCGCCGGCGCGCACGTGCGCTGGTTTTCCCGCGACGCCGACGTCGCCGAAGAGATGCTGCCGCTGTCGGGACAGGGCCGGCTCGAAATCAGCTTCGGCGATCCGCTCAAAGCCGATTTGAGCGATGCCGTCGCCGTCGTTTCCGCGGCCGGCGAGGCGCTCGACGCTCAGATCGCCGCACGCGCGCGCCGCCACCGCATCCCCGTCAACGTCGTCGACCGGCCGGAGCTCTCGACGTTCATTTTTCCCGCGATTGTCGATCGCGGCGAGGTGGTGGTCGCGATCGGCACGGGCGGAGCTTCACCGGTGCTGGCGCGGCGTCTGCGCGAGCTGATCGAGACCTTGCTGCCCACGCGCATCGGCGACCTTGCGCAATTGATCGGCCGGCACCGCCGTCGATTCGCGGCCGTCCCGCAAGCGCTGTCGCCGCGGCGCTTCTGGCAAAACGTCATCGCAGGCCCCATTGCCGAGGCGGTGCTGGCCGGACGCTCAGAGGAGGCCGAGGCCCACCTCGTGGCCGCGATTGACGGCAATGGTGCTCGCCACAGCGGCGACGCCGGCAGAACCGAAACGGTGTTTCTCGTCGGCGCGGGCCCGGGCGATCCGGATCTTCTGACCTTGCGTGCGCTCCATGCCCTCGCAGACGCCGATGTGGTGTTCTACGACGAATTGGTGACCGCGGCTGTGCTCGATCGAGCCCGACGCGGCGCCGAGCAGGTGTTCGTCGGCAAGCGGCGCGGCGAGGCAGGCATCGCACAGGACGAGATCAACCGGCGCCTGGTCGCAGCCGCGCGCGCCGGTCGCCGCGTGGTGCGGCTCAAAGGCGGCGATCCCTTCGTGTTCGGGCGCGGCGGCGAAGAGTTGGAATATCTGCGTGAGGCCGGCGTCCCGGTTGTCGTGGTTCCCGGAATCACCGCGGCGCTCGGCTGCGCGGCGGAGGTGGGCCTTCCCCTGACTTTCCGCAATGAGGCGGGCAAGCTCGCCTTCATCACCGCTCAGCGCGCGGAAGACGCGGCCGCGATCGACTGGTCGGGTCTCGCCGACCGGCAGACCACGGTCGTCGTCTATATGGGACTGGCGACTGCGGCCGCCGTGCGCGACGGCTTGATCGCGGCCGGCCGCGACGGAGAAACTCCGGCTGCGGTCCTTGCCCGCGGGACGCGACCGGATTCGCAAGCGGCCGTCGGCCGCCTCGAAGAACTGGCCGCCTTGGCCGCCGAAGTGGGCGAGGGGCCGGCCATTCTCGTCATCGGCGAAGTGGCCGCGCGCTCCGCGCCGTGGCGCGCCGCGCAAGTCGACGCGGTGAGCGCGCAGGAGGCCGCATGACCTCGCCGCTGCAGCAGAAGCTCAAGGTCACGGGGCCGGTCGTCATTACCGCCAACCGGCTCGGCGATGGCGCGGTGGTCTATCGCTCCGCCGACGGCAGCTGGACGAAGGATCTGGCTGCGGCCGCGGTCGTGACGACGACGCCGGCCGCGATCGACCTGCTCACAGCCGCGCTCGCCGACAAGCTCAAGGCGGTCGATGCCTATGTCGCACCGGTGGAGTTGACGTCGCAGCGCGTGCTGCCGGGCAATCTGCGCGAGCGGATTCGTTTCAACGGACCGACCATCGCGCTGCCGGGCGAACACTGAGGACACACTATGTATATTTACGACGACTTCGACCGCACCCTCGTCGACGAGCGCGTCCGCGAATTCCGCGACCAAGTCACTCGTCGCTTGTCCGGGGAGCTGACGGAAGAGGAATTCAAGCCGCTGCGACTGATGAACGGCGTCTATCTGCAGCTGCACGCCTATATGCTGCGGATCGCCATCCCCTACGGCACGCTCTCCTCCGACCAGATGCGCACGCTCGCGCACGTGGCGCGGCGCTACGACCGCAATTACGGCCATTTCACCACGCGCCAGAACATCCAGTTCAACTGGATCAAGCTCGAGGAGTTGCCCGACGCGATGGCCGATCTCGCGCGCGCCGGACTGCACGGGATGCAGACCAGCGGCAATTGCGTGCGCAACATCACGACCGATCAATGGGCGGGTGTTGCGCCGGACGAGATCGAGGATCCGCGCATATGGGCGGAGCTGCTGCGCCAGCATCTGACGCTGCACCCGGAATTCTCGTTCCTGCCGCGAAAGTTCAAGATTGCGCTCACCGCGTCGGCGCATGATCGCGCCGCGGTGAAGATTCACGACGTCGGCCTGCACATGCACCGCAACGGCGTCGGCGAGACCGGCTTCGAGGTGATGGTGGGCGGGGGGCTCGGGCGCACCCCCTTCCTCGGCAAGACCATCAAACCCTTGCTGCCCAAGCGTGATCTGCTCAGCTACGTCGAGGCGATCATGCGCACCTACAACCAGTACGGCCGGCGCGACAATATCTACAAGGCCCGCATCAAGATCCTCGTCCACGAGCTCGGCGCGGAGAAATTTGCGCGCGAAGTCGAGGAGGAGTGGCAGTCGATCAAGGACGGCGCGCTCGCGCTCGACCCCACGGTGGTCGCCGATATCGCGGCGCGATTTCGCTATCCCGACTACGAGGCCCTCGAGGACAACCCCCCCGAACTGGCACAGGCGCGCGCGGACAACCGCTTCCGCGTTTGGCTCGACAATTCCGTCGCCAACCACAAGCTCCCCGGCTATGCCATCGTGACGCTCTCGCTCAAGCCCGAGGGAGGGCCGCCCGGCGATGCCACCGCGCAGCAAATGGACGCCATCGCCGACCTCGCCGAGCGCTACAGTTTCGGCGAGATTCGCGTCGGCC
>VAZL01000811.1 GCA_005883445.1 Alphaproteobacteria bacterium
AGATAGGGCCCCCAATTCGTGTAGAACTTGCGGTTGCCCACTTGCCATCCACCGCCGTGGACTGCGACCAGCACCGGCGCCTTCTCGACGCCCTTTGGCGCGTAGAAATCGCCGAGCAATCTTACGCCGTCGTGCTCGGCAAATAAGATGTCGTTGCGCGTCATCACCTCATAGTCGGCCTTAGCACTCGCACCTGGCATCAGCAGTCCCGCCCCCAGAATGGCGATCCAAAACAGTATTTTCATAGCACGTCCTCGGCTGTGGCCTCGGTTCGGAGAAATATTGGCGCCGCTAGGCCCACCGACAAGCAGGAGAGCGCCGCCATCGTCCGTAATCTCTTAGGGGGGTAGCACAGGAATGGGAAGGTCTGGATGTAATAGCGTTCGATGCAATCCACGAAATCGACGAGCCAGAAATGGCTCATGCCAACGAACTCGAATCGATACGGTCGCAACCGGAGTGATCGACAACAGCCCGGCGCCATCACGCTTGGTAAAGGCGGACGCCTTGGGGCTGACGATGGCGTACACTGCGTTTCGGCTCGATTACCGAGTTGCGGAATTACGTTGAGCAGAACTCACAGTGCTGCGCCCGCGACCTTGATCGCGAAAGCATAGGCGAGCGCCACTTCCTTGAGACGGTCGAAGCGGCCCGCGGCGCCGGCGTGCCCGGCGTCGAGGTTGGTGCGAAAAGCAATCAGGTTTTCGTCCTTGTGCAAGCGCCGCAGCCGCGCGATCCATTTCGCCGGTTCCCAGTAGAGCACACGCGGATCGGTCAGACCCGCCAATGCGAGGATGGCCGGATAACTCTGCACGCGGACGTTCTCATAGGGCGAGTAGGCCAGGATTATTCGAAATGCCGTGGCATCGCGGATCGGATCGCCCATTCCGGCCATTCCAGCGGGGTGAGCGGCAGCGTTTCGTCGAGCATGGTGTTGAGCACGTCGACAAAAGGCACTCCGGCGATCAGGCCGGCGTAAAGGTCCGGCCGCATATTGCCGACCGCGCCCATCAAGGTCCCGCCAGCGGAGCCGCCCTCGGCGACGATCTTTCCCGGCGCGCACCAACCGTTTTTGATGAGATACTCGCTCGCCGCGATGAAATCGGTAAACGTGTTCATCTTCTTAGCGAGCTTGCCCTCGCGATACCAGCGCCAGCCCTTCTCGCTGCCGCCACGCACATGCGCGATCGCGTAGACGAAGCCGCGATCGACCAGCGACAACCGATTGCTGCCGAACGCAGCGGGGATCGAAAGGCCGTAGGCGCCGTAGCCGTAGAGCAGGCAGGGCGCCGTGCCGTTGAGGGCGACATCCTTGCGATAAAGGAGCGAAATGGGAATCGTTTCACCATCGGCGGCCGGAGCGAATAGCCGTCGCGTGACGTAATCGGCACTGTTGTGGCCGCTAGGGATCTCCTGCCGCTTGCGCAGAACGCGTTTGCGCGATGCCAGATCATAATCCCAGACTTCTTCCGGTGTGGTCATCGACGAATAGGTGAAGCGCAGAAGGTTGGTCGCGAACTCGTAGCCGCTGTTGATGCCGAGCGAATAGGCCTCCTCGTCGAATGCGATAACATGCTCTTCTCCGCTCGCAAGGCGCCGAACCACGATGCGCGGCAGACCATTCTCGCGCTCGAGCCGTATGAGCCAATCTTCGAGGACTATGAACGACAGGATATAGACGCCTGGCCGGTGCGGAACGAGATCGCGCCAGTAAGCCCGACCGGGCGTGGCAAGCGGCGCCCAAACAATCTTGAAATCCTCGGCGCCATCGGCATTGGTGCGAATGATCAACGCCGGGCCGCCTTTGAAGGCGGGATGGTGTTCCACTTCGTACTGGACGCCGGATTGGCGCGCGGCAATGAGGGTCGGCTCGGCATTGGGTGCGGAAAGATCGATGAGCCACGCTTCCGATGTTTCGTGATCGTGGGCCGAAATATCGCCGAAGCGTCTCGACCCACCGGTGTACCCAACCCATGGCGAAAGACGCCGGCGGGTCTGTGGTTTTGATCAAGCCGTACATAGTAGAAGGCCGAGGCGTCTTGCGTCCAAACCACGGCGCCGGATGCATCGGGCACGACGTCGGCGAGGTCGACCCCGCTTTCGATAACGCGCACCCGCGCGGTGTAGAGCTCGGAGCCAGCTCCGTCGGCTAGCCACGCGAGCAAACGATGGTCGGATGAATGTCGGGTGGCACCGAGCCGGAAGAAGGCCTTGCCGTGCGCGAGAGCGTCGCCGTCAAGCAGGAGCTGCTCCTCTGGCTTCACATCCGCCGCTTGCGTGGAAGGGAAGTGCAAGGAATTGCGTGGCTCCCGGCACAGTAAGGGGTGCTGCCCCTCCTTGCGATAGCG
>VAZL01000812.1 GCA_005883445.1 Alphaproteobacteria bacterium
AAGTTCCTGGTGGGCGAAGGCCGCGAGGGCTGTCGCACGAACCCGGCGCATGACCTCGCGAGGACTGGGATCGCCACCGAGATTCGTCCGGAGAATCACTGTATTGACTAGTGGGCCGATGAGGTGCTCGCTCCCCGGTCGGTTGCGATTGGCGACCAGCGTTGCCACGCGCACGTCCTCCTCAGTCACGTAGAGATGCAACAGCGTTTTGAAGGCGGCGATGAGCGCCATGAACAACGTGCCGCCTTCTTCTTGGCTAAAGCGTTTTAGCGCCTCCGACAGCCTCGGCGGCAACGTCACCTCCCGCCGGGCGGTGCGCAAGTCGTCGATTGTCCCTCTCGGCCGGGCGGAGGCAAGCTTTATCTCCGGCAACGGATCGTGCAGTTGCTCGCGCCAGTATGCGAGCTGCGCACCGATTTCCGGATATGACCTCCATTGCCGCTGCCAGCGCGCAAAGTCCGTGTACTGAATCGGGAGAGGCGCAAGTGGCGTCTGCTGTCCGGCGGAAAAGGCGTCGTATAGGGCTGTAAGCTCCTCAACAAGCACGCCGAGCGACCAACCGTCGCAGATAGATTGGTGAAGGCTGATGAGCAAGAGGTGTTCCCGCTCGGCCAGCCTCAGCAAGCGAGCGCGCATCAGGGGACCTCGCGCGAGGTCAAAGGAGTGAAGCGCCTCTTCTTGAATAAGACGGTGTCCGGCGGTCTCCATCTTGGATTCTGGCAACCCATGCAGGTCCTCAAACCTCAGGGGCACGGTCAACTGTGGTGCAATGACCTGCACGTGACGGCCTTCCTCGACGTCGAAGGTTGTGCGGAGAATTTCGTGGCGCCGCACGATTTCGTTAATGCTCCGTTCCAGGACCGCCACGTCGAATGACGAAGTCAGTCTGAGCGCGTAAAGGATATTTAAGAAAGGTATGTCGGGCAGCGCATGTTGAAGCGCGCACAGACGTTCCTGGGCGATCGAGGCCGGTGCCCAACCCTCTTGGGTTGAGCGCGGAATGGCTGAAGAAAGCCGCCGTGCTTGGCCACAATCAAATAGCATCTCGAGATGCTGAGCCATCTCCGCAACGGTCGGCGCCTCGAAAATACAGGAGACTTCAACGTCGAGGAGCAGGGTGTTATGTATGTGAGCGAGAACTTCGGTTGCTAGAAGAGAGTCTCCACCGAGCGCGAAGAAGTTATCGTGGATACCGACCTGTTCGATTTGCAGGACGGTCGCCCAAATGCCGGCCAGCGTTTTCTCGAGAGACGTTCGCGGCGCAAGGAAGATCCGCGGCACGACGCCGCCATTTTCGAATCCTAGCTTCGCCGCCAAGCCGACACGCTTCACCTTGCCGGTCGGGCCTTTCGGCAACTCCGTTACGATGACAACCTGGCGCGGGATCTTGAAGTCGGCGAGCCGCCCGATGGCGAACCGACGAATGGCGTTCGGCGTCGCCACAGCGTTGGGCCGCAGCACGATGGCCGACGCAACGTCCTCGCCAAGCGTAGCGTGGGGGACGGCAAAGGTTACGGCCTCTGCAACAGCTGGATGGTCCAGCAGCACTTCGTCGACTTCCTGGGGGGCGATTTTCTCGCCGCCACGATTGATAATCTCGCGCGTGCGGCCCACAAGAAACAGGTACCCGTCGTCGTCGTCGAAGTAACCAAGATCTCCTGTCTTGAACCAATCGCCGGCAAACGCGGCCTCGGTCGCCCCTGGATTGCCGTCGTAGCCCACCGTGACGGCAGCGCCCCGGACGACGACTTGACCGGTCTGGCCGCTAGGCAGCAAAGCCCCTCGTTCGTCCATGATCG
Organism: Alphaproteobacteria bacterium; assembly: GCA_005883445.1. Lineage (GTDB taxonomy): Bacteria > Pseudomonadota > Alphaproteobacteria > Rhizobiales > Xanthobacteraceae > VAZQ01. The sequence goes on from VAZL01000812.1 coordinate 1,800, forward strand.
AGACATCCAAGACGGTTGGCAGCCCGACCGAACCCGCTCTCGAAAGTCCGCTCGAGTTCCGCGAAGACGCGAGGCGGCAGAGGAGCAGACGAGGAGCGGACGAAGCGTAGCCCACTGTTTGCTAGTCGCTCGCGGTCATGCTGCGCCTGGGTGAGAATTGCTTGGTGTATGGTCGGCACTGCGGAGTACCACGTCGGTTGAAACGCGGTCAGCCACCCAGAGAAACGATTGACGTCAAATCCAGGGGTACATACGACACTCGCGCCCGCCGCGAGTGAGGCAACCAAGGTGGCATGGAGACCATGCCCATGAAACAATGGTAGAACATTCAAGCATCGATCAGTTTCTTTCAGTGCCAGTGCCGCACTATGCGCGTAGGCCGATATGCAAATGCTGGCGTGGCTCTGCTGCACAATCTTGGGCCGCGACGTTGTGCCTGATGTGGGCAGCAGCACCGCCGTGTCGCTGGCGCTGACCGGGTCCTCGGACGGCGCGCTACCTTGGTCTCCTGAGATTGCAAAGAGACCAGCCTCTGCCTCGGATGCGATCAGAAGTTCGATGATAGGGATGCCGCGAGAAAGCGCCGCACGGCGCGCATGCGATTCGATTCCAGCTTGCGCGATCAGTGCACGAGGGCGCAGATCGGCGAAATACCCCACCAGTTCTTCGATCCCGAAGGCTGGATTCAGCGGCGCACACACCGCACTCGCTGAGACGGTGAGAATCGTTACCGCCAACTCCGGACCATTCGGTAGTACCACAACTATCCGGTCGCTACGGCCTATCCCCATACCCCGCAATGCGCGCCCCAATTTTTCGACGTGCTGATATAGGCGGCTGTAGATCAGTGGAGCGCGTCCTGGAGCAAGAATCGCCGGCGAGTCGGGAATACGTTGTGCCTGATGTTCCAACAGGTGAGGAAGGCAGGAAAACGGAACGCACGGTCTCGCGTCCAAGGAACGTTCGTTCGGCATGGTTTGCGGGTCCCACCTCCCCAGAGTTAGCTGCTTTCACTACGGGCTGCGTTCGAGGATTTTTGACCAGACCGACCACACGGTTTCACATCGCCGCGGTTCTTACATGAGCTTCGCCTCGCGCGGCGGTCGAGCCAGTGTCAAAGCGTCGTATCCAGCGGGAGTGGTTGCATGCCGAGCTCTCGGTAGGTTGCAGTCGCGACGGCATCGACCTCCTTTGCCCTGACCTGATCGCCGCGTCGGGCATAGATCCGGCAAAGCGCCGTGTTGCAAAAAGCAGCCAGCGGGCGAGCTTCGCATGCCGTGGCGAGGCGAAGGGCAATGTCAAGCTGTTTCTCTGATTCATCGAGGTTTTTCGGCTCAGACGCCGCCAAGTAGGCACGGCCGATCAGGAATCGCGCCCATGCCTCGTCTCCTTTCGCCTCGTGCACCGCCGCAATCGCAGCTGCTTGCTTTCCAAGCGTTAGAGCTGTTTCAATCTGGCGCGCTATGAGGGACACCTGTCCGAGACGGATCAACAATCTTGGCTTGTCCGCTATTAATTGCATCTTATCACCATCGCTGACTGCCTGTTCGGCGAGTTGAAGCCCCTTCTCCGCACGGCCCAAACGGGCATAGGCAACACCAAGGTCAGACACGAGGCGAATGCGCCAAACTCGGAACGACCAGCGATCGCTCAGGTCGAGACCGCGTTCCAGGGCACCGACCGCTCCCGCGATCTCGCCCTTGTGAGAGAGTACGTAGCCGATTGAAAGCCAGCCCAACAACTTGCTCAATTGATGCTCAGCGCCCTCGGCGATTTCGAGCGCGCGCCTTGCGTGCCTCATGCCGGCGCTGAAATCGCCACATTCGACCAGAGCAATCGCCAGCCAAGTCCGGTTCAGTACGGAGGGAATTATATTCAAGTTGTGACGGTCGTGACGGAGTTCATTGGCGTTGAATTCGAGGCCTTGCTCGAGCAGCGAGATCGCTCGCCGATATTCGCCGAGGGCGTGATAGCTCTGCGCGAGACGGAAGAGTGATTGACCCAGCACGACCCGGTCGCCGCATTCGCGCGCAAGGCGGACTCCTGTCTCACCAAACTCGATGGCACGACGCTGTTGGCCGATCAGGAAATGATGATTGCATCGGAATGCCGAGTATTGCGCGCTGCGCTGTTTGTCTCCGAGGCGCGCGAGAATGGGATCAAGTTCATCCAGAGAGCGCAGGATCCGATCGGTCTTGCCTAGCGGCAGCAGGGCGTTACGAAGTTGGAAGCAAATATCCACGGCCCGCTCGAGATTGTCGCGGGTCTCCGGCAATTTCTTCAGGAGTGTTAAGGCGCGCTCGAAAAAGCGCACGGCATCTTCGTTTGCGTAAAGCGAGTACGCTTTCACGCCAGCCTTGAGCCAGTACTCGATGGCAGGGTCAACTAGACCAGCTTCCGTGAAGTGGTGCGCCACGATTTCCGGTTGGCTCGCCACGATCTCCGCAAACCTCTCCTCGAGTGCGCGCGCAATCTGGCCGTGCAATTGATGCCGGCGGCTCTTGAGCACGCTCTCATAGGCCGCATCACGCACCAGCGCGTGCTTGAAGCTGTAGACGGCTTCCGGCGGCTCGCCACGACGGAACACGAGCCCGGCCTGCTCAAGCTGGGCCAGTCCATGCTTCAATGCGGTCTCGTCGCGTCCAACCAACGCGCGCACCAAGGAATACGAGAACTCGCGTCCGATTGCGGCGCCGAGTTGGGCGATCTCCCTCACCGGAGCCAGCCGGTCGAGCCGCGCCATCAAAGAGTCTTGAAGCGTCTCCGGGATGGCGAGCGGTGGCAGAGGCCCCTCGAGCCGATAGACTTCGGCGTCCTCAACCAGGATGCCCGTTTCCAGCACTGTCTTAGTGAGTTCTTCGACGAACAGTGGGTTCCCGTCGGTCTTGGAGACGATCTGTTTCATCACTTCGACGGGGAGCACGCGCCCTGCGGTCACGCGCGCGACCATGTTTTCAACGTCGTTGGAGCTGAGACGACCGAGCGTCAAGCTGCCGACATTGGGGAGACCAACCCACGGCGGCTCGAACTCCGGTCGGAAGGTAAACAGCGCCAGGACCGGTAGTTGGCGCACCCGCTCGACGGTCAGATCGAGTAGCTCGAGGGAGGTGGCATCCGCCCAATGCGCGTCCTCGAACGAGAGCAGGATCGGTTGCTGGCGGGCGAGACCCTCGAATTGATCGAGCAGTGCCGCCAGCGTTCGGCGGCGCTGCTGCGTGGGGGTGAGCGCCAGCGGCGGATACCGCTTGCCGAACGGGATCGACAGCAGCGCAGCAAAAAGCGGCGCTACAGCTTGGACCTGCGATGCGCCCATGGCGAGGACCGCTTCCAGCTTGTCGAGGCGTTGCTCGGAGGTCTCGTCTGCCGTGAACCCCGCCGCTCGCTCCAACTGGGCGATGAACGGACGAAGCGCGCTGTTGGTGTGGTAGGGCGAGCATTGGTAACGCAAGCGCGTGTGCGGCTCGCCGGCGATGCGCTCGGCGAGAGCCGCCGCAAGGCGGGACTTGCCGATCCCCGGCTCGCCCGAGATCAGCACGATCTGCCCTTCGCCCTTCCAGGCGAGGCGTTGCCGATCCAGCAGGAAGTCGAGCTCGTCCTCACGGTCGATGAGATCGGTCAGACCTGCCGCGTGGACCGCCTCGAAGCGGCTCTCGGAATCGGACACGCCCTCGACCGCCCACGCTGCAACCGGCTCGGCAATACCCTTGACCTCGTGGCTGCCGAGGTCACACAGACGGAACAGATCGCCGAGCAGCCGGCGCGTGGAGGCAGCGACGACGATCGTCCCGGGCTCGGCCAAGGCCTGAAGGCGGGCTGCA
>VAZL01000108.1 GCA_005883445.1 Alphaproteobacteria bacterium
GAAGACGTGGCGGATTTCGTCACCTTCATCGTTTCCTCGCGCGCAACCTGGCTGCATGGGGCGACCGTCGATCTCGACGGCGGCGAGATTCCCGTGTTGTGATGCCCGCTGGTTGCATGCCCGCAGCCATGTCGTCTGCCATGAACATCCTGCTCACCCCGGCGCGGATCGGCTCACTCGAAGTTCCCAACCGCATCGTCATGCCGGCGATGACGACGCGCACGGCGGACGAGGAGGGTTACGTCACCGACGATACCATCGCCTATTATCTGGCGCGGGCGCAGGGCGGGGTCGGCCTCATCACCGTCGAGATGGCATCGCCGGAAAAGGTCGGCCGCCATCGCCGCCGCGAGGTTGGGCTCTATGACGATCGCTTTCTGCCCGGCCTCACACGCCTGGTCGATGAAATTCATGGCGCCGGATCGAAGGCGTCGATTCAACTCGGCCACGGCGGCGGACATACCCGGCTCGACATTTGCGGGGAGAGGCCCATCGCGCCTTCGGCAATCCCGCATCCGGTCTACGAGACGACATTCGAAACCATCGTGCCGGAGGAAATGACCAAGGCGCGCATCGCCGTCACGATCGCGGCCCACGCCGCCGCCGCCATGCGGGCGCACAAGGCGGGCTTCGACTGCGTCGAAATCCACGCCGCCCATGGCTACCTCATTTCGCAATTTCACGCGCCGTTCGAGAACCGCCGCACGGACGCCTATGGCGGCAGCCTCGAAAATCGCGCCCGCTTCGGGCTCGAGGTGCTGCGCGCGGTGAAGGCGGCGGTTCCAGGAATGCCGGTCGTCTACCGGCTGTCAGTTGAAGATTTTTTTCCGGGCGGATTGCCGTTTGACGAAGGCCGCCAGATTGCGCTCTGGGCGGCGGAGGCGGGAGCGGACGCGTTGCACGTCACCGCCGGGCACTATCGCTCCTTGCCGTCGGCGCAGGTCGTGCTCCCGCCGATGACTTTTCCGGACGCAACCTTTCTCGACTTCGCAGCCGCGGTCAAAAACATGATCCGCGTCCCGGTGATCGCCGTCGGGCGCCTCGGCGATCCCGCGATCGCAACCCAGGCCGTCGCGGCGGGAAAAACGGATTTCGTCGCGCTCGGCCGTACGCTCATCGCCGATCCACAATGGGTCGCGAAGCTTCGCCGCGGGGAACCGGTCCGGCGATGTCTCGCCTGCAACACCTGCATCAACGAAATGCGCGGCGGGGCGCGCATCGGTTGCGTGGTCAACGGTGCCGCGGGCCGCGAGACGAGGTTTGTCGATCGACGGCCACCGCGCGGGGAGCGCATCGCCGTCATCGGTGCCGGACCAGCCGGCTTGACCTACGCGTCGCTGGTGGCCGCGGGCAACGAAGTGACGGTGTTCGAAAAGGACGCGCGCGCGGGCGGCGCATTTCGCTACGCCGGCAAGGCGCCGCTGTTCCAAGAGGTCGCCGCGAGCGAGGCGAGCTTCGAGCGCTACATCGGCGACCTTGTCGCCGCATGCACGCGCAACGGCGTCAAATTCCGATTCGAGTGCGACGTCGCCGATCAACCCGACGTCCTCGCGCCGTTCGACCGCCTCGTGATTGCGACCGGCGCCCGCTATAGGCTCGGCCTCGGGAGGATCGCGGCCAATATGCTCGATTGGGGCGCGGCTCGCTCGCGGCCCTTCTCCCAGCTTTTTTCCGCGCCGATGTTTCGCGATTGGTTCTACTACAAGGGACGCCGCGCAACGGGCGACTATTTTCGGCAATTCGCCAAGCCCGGGCAAATGGTCATCGTCATCGGCGATGCCGTCCGGGCAGGCAAGAGCAAAGAGGCGATCGCGAGCGCGTTCGAGGCTGCGCTGCTTCCTTGCGCGCCTTCCCAATAGCGCGTCGTTGAGAGTTTGAGCCCGGTCTTCGCGGGCAAACTCACCGCGTCGCGAGCAAATCGGCGGCCGCCATGGCGACGATCTTGGTCGCGGCGCGCAGGTCCTCGAGCCGCAGGTTCTCGTTGGCGTTGTGCGCGTTCGCTTCGCGGATCGAGCGCGGCCCGGCGCCGTAGAGCACGATCGGAATGCCCGCTGCCGCGTAGTGGCGCGCGTCGGTGTAAAGCGGGACGCCGGTCACCGGCACCTCGACGCCCAGGATCTGCTTGGCGTGGCGTTGAATTGCGGCCGCGATCCGATCCGCGCCCGGCTGCGGCGTCAACGGCTCGGCCAGCAGAAGTTGCCGCACCTCGAGCTTGATTTGCGGATTGTGCCTAGCCGAAACCGCGATCAGTTCGCGCAAATCGGCTTCGACTTCGGCGGGGTCCTCCTCTGGAATCACGCGACGGTCGATGCGAAAGACGACCTGATCCGGGACCACGTTGGTGTTGATGCCGCCCTTGATCAATCCGACGTTCAGCGTCGGCGAGACGATGCCTGCCGTGCCCGAGCGTATGCGCGCGAGCGTCGCCCGATGGGCATAAAGCGCGGCGAGAATGGCATTGCTTGCTTCGAGCGCGTCGACGCCGGCCTCCGGCATGGCGGCATGCGCCTGCTTGCCCGTGACCGTCACCTCGAGATGCAGACAGCCATTATGCGCGGTGACCACCGAATAGGAAAAGCCAGCGGCGATCACGGCGTCGGGTTTCACCAGCCCCTGGTCAAGCAGCCATTTCGGGCCGACGTTACCGCCGGCCTCTTCGTCGTAGGTAAAATGGAGTTCGAGCGTTCCAGCGAGCTTGCCGCCCTGCGTGACCGCCGCCTTCAACGCGAGCAGCGCCCAGGTGTAGCTGGCAAAATCCGATTTCGACACCGCCACGCCGCGTCCGTACATGACCGGACCGCCCGCGCCGTCTTCGACGACGGCGCCGTAAGGATCGAGGCGCCATCCGAGGCCGGGCGGCACCACGTCCCCGTGGGCATTGAGCGCGACGACCGGCCCGTCGCCGAAACGATGGCGGACGATGAGATTGGTCACGCGCTTCATGCCCGCCGCCTCGACCGTGGAGCGCGACACATCATGCGTCTCGACGGCGAGATCGAGCCGCTCCAGGAGTTGGCGCGCCCGTTTCGCGTGTGCCGCGCAATCTCCCGGCGGGTTGTCGCTCGGCACCTTCACCAATTCGGCGAGGAACTCGGTCTCACGCGCGAAATCGCGATCGACGAACGCAGCGATGGCGTCCGCCAGCATCATGACGTTTCGGCCAGCCGAAGCACGGCATCGAGCATGACGCGCGCAGCGATGTCGGCATCCTCGGCGGTGATGATCTCGCGCGGCGAGTGACTGACGCCGCCGTTGCCGCAGCGCACGAACAACATCGCGACGTCGGTGAGGCCGTCGAACATCATGGCATCATGGCCGGCGCCGCTCGGAAGATGGCGCGGCGTTATGCCCGCGCGCGCCACGGCATCGGCCAAGAGCGACTGCAGGCGCGGCGAGCACGGCACGGTGGCCGTTCGCTGCACTTCCCTGCTCTCGATGCTGACGCCGCGTCTTGCAGCGATGCGCGCGATCTCCGCCGCAACGTCCGACACGGCGGCATCGCGCGCCGCATCGTCGCCGGCACGGATGTCGAGGGTAAGCTCGCAGCGCCCTGGAATGATGTTGGTCGCGCCGTTAGGGACAAAGAACTGCCCCACCGTGCCGACGAGCGTGGGCTCCTGCGCGCAGCGCCTTTCGACATAGAGCACGAGCTCGGCCGCCGCCGCGGCCGCGTCATGCCGCCGCGTCATCGGCACGGTGCCGGCATGGCCGGCGGTTCCGGTGATCGTGACGCTCGAGCGCACGGAGCCGGCAATCGCGCTCACGATCCCGACCGGCAGCCCCTCCTCGAGCAGAACCGGGCCTTGCTCGATGTGGACTTCGAGATATCCCATCAGCTCCTCGCGGCGGCGCGCGAGCGTGGGAATCCTCGCCGGATCGAGGCCCGCATCCCGCATGACCGCCGCCAAGGTGTGGCCGTCGGCGTCTTGCCGTTCGAGCAGTTTGCCGTCGAACCGCCCCGCCACCGCGCGGCTGCCGAGAAAGCTTGACGAAAAGCGCACCCCCTCTTCCTCCGAGAATGCGATGACGTCGAGATGAACGGGCAACTCGCGGCCAAGCCGTTTCAGGTGCTCGACCAGCACCAGCGCGGTCAGGACGCCCAGCCGACCGTCGTATTTGCCCGCGTTGCGGACCGTGTCGTAGTGCGACGCCACGATCAGCGTCCGCGCCGCCGGATCGGACGCGGCGTAGCGCCCGACGACGTTAGCGACCGCGTCGATCTCGGTGACCAGTCCCGCCTGGCGCATCCAGTTGCGGATTTCCGCGGCAACGGAGCGATGCGCGTGCGAGAGATAGGTGCAGGTCAATCCGTCGGGGATCTCAGACCATTGCGCGAGCCGCTCGGCGAGCTCCATGATTCGCTTGCCGAACGCGCCCGGCTCGCTGCCGACCCCATCCATCGCTTGCGTCACCATGCCCATGCACTATTTCGTCAGCACGGCTCTTGCAACGTTCAACACGCGTCTGTCATCCTGCCGAGAGAAAAAGTTGGCCGAAGGTAGAGAGGGGATTTTTCTGTCGTGGTTTCGGTACTCACTGAATGGTCGAGCCTCATCGTGCGGTGGCTGCACGTCGTGGCTGGCATCGCTTGGATCGGCAGTTCATTCTATTTCATCCATCTCGATCTCAGTCTCAAGCCGCGAGCGGGTCTGCCGCAGGGTGTCCAGGGTGACGCCTGGCAGGTCCACGGCGGTGGCTTCTACCACATGGTGAAGTATCTCATCGCCCCCGCTCGCATGCCGGATGAGCTTACCTGGTTCAAGTGGGAAGCCTATACCACCTGGCTCTCCGGCTTCGCGCTGCTGGTGATCGTCTACTATCTCGGCGCGGAACTCTATCTCATCGACAAATCCGTGCTCGACCTGACGGCACCGACCGCCGCAGCCGTCGCGTTCGCAAGCCTCGTGCTCGCCTGGCTCGTCTACGAGGCGCTGTGCCGGTCCGCGCTCGGCCGGCACGAGGTTGCGCTTGCGCTGGTGGGCTACGTCTTTCTCGTCGCGCTCACCTATGGCTTTACTCACGTGTTCAGCGGACGCGGCGCCTTTACCCAGATCGGCGCGCTGATCGGCACCATCATGGTGGCGAACGTCTTCCTCATCGTCATCCCGAACCAGAAGAAGACCGTCGCGGCGCTGCTCGCCGGCAAAGCGCCCAATCCGGCGTGGGGCGAAGAGGCCAAGCAGCGCTCCGTCCATAACAACTACCTCACGCTGCCCGTCGTCTTCCTGATGATCGCCAACCACTATCCGCTGATATTCGCAACCCGTTTCAACTGGCTGATCGTCGCGATCGTGCTGGCGATCGGCCCCGTCATCCGCCACTTCTTCAATTCCCGACACGAGGGCAAAGGCAGCCCGTGGTGGACGTGGGGCGTGGCCGCCGCCGGGATGGTGGCCGTGGCATGGCTCTCGGGCGCCGGACCCGCGGAGATCGGTCCACGCGCCGATCGGCTCGACATCAAGGCGGCACACAATGCGATCCTCGCCCGCTGCAGCATGTGTCATCGCAACGAACCGGTGTGGCCCGGCGTGCATGCGCCGCCCAAAGGAGTCATCCTCGACGATCCCGACAACATCCGCCGTCACGCGCATCTGATCGAGATCAACGCGGTGCGCTCGAATGCCATGCCGCCTGGCAACGTCACCGCGATGACGGCCCAAGAGCGCCAAATCCTCGCCGCCTGGCTGGCGGCCGGCGCGCCGTCGCAGTGACGAACTTCTCTTCTGCATTGCAGCGATTACGCTGCCCCGTCGCCGGGACCTCACCTTGACGCCGTCAGAGTCCGTCGGGCGTGGCTAACGGTTGGCGCCAGCGTTCCGCGTGGGAACTTCCGGAACATCCTCGCCCGTCTCGCGTTTGCCCAAGGCTACAACTAGTGGGATGGAACCAAAGCCTGGCCTCGCGGTTATAAAACCTGAGTGCCCAGAGGCGCCGGAGAGCGATGCCGGATGTACGCACGCTCTCGGGCGCTTTCTGTTTTGCAAAAATCAATCGGATAGTCGGCAGCACCACTAATAAAGCCACGGCCGCTCGTCACGACAAATGTCGAGCGCCCGACGCTTTCGTTAGTTGATCGCGAATGGCCGACACGCGCCCTGCGGGGTCGGGCGTCTGCCTCTTTCCCGCGCCGCACATACCTTGTCGCCCCGGTGGGCCATCAATTCTCGCAGCCACGATCTCCATAGTTTTGATCGCCAATGCCACCATTGGCTCGTCGGTTCGGCTACGTTAGGCCGCCTCCGTCAAATGCATTTCTGTGCGGGGCGGGATGAAAATCGCGACCTTCAACATCAACAATATCAACAAGCGCCTCGCCAACCTCCTGCACTGGTTGCGCACCGCGAAGCCCGATGTCGTCTCGCTTCAAGAACTCAAGGCGGCGGATGCGGAGTTTCCGCAGGAGGCGCTCGCGAAAGCGGGGTATGGCTCGGCTTGGCGCGGCCAAAAGTCGTGGAACGGAGTCGCCATCCTCGGCCGCGATTGCGAGCCCATTGTCACGCGCACGGAGCTGCCGGGCGATCCGGCTGACAAACAGAGCCGCTATATCGAGGCGGCGGTGCATGGCGTGCTGATCACGTCGCTCTATGCCCCGAACGGCAACCCACAGCCGGGCCCCAAATTCGCGTATAAGCTCGCTTGGATGGAGCGCCTTGCGACCCATGCCGAGGAGCTTTACGGCGCGGGCGTCCCGGTCGTGCTCGCGGGCGACTACAACGTCGTGCCGACGGACCGTGATATCTATCCAACACAATCCTATGCGAAAGACGCGCTCGTTCAGCCGGAAAGCCGCGCTCTTTTTCAGCGCATTCTCGAGCAAGGCTGGGTTGACGCAATCCGCACGCTGCATCCTGATGCGCCGATGTACACGTTCTGGGACTACATGCGAAACCGATGGCCTCGGGACACGGGCCTTCGTATCGATCATTTGCTGCTGAGCGCCCAAGCCGCGGACCGCCTTGTCAGCGCGGGCGTCGATCGTCAAATTCGCGGCAGACAAGGCGCCAGCGATCACGCCCCGGCCTGGGTCGTGCTGCGCAGCGATGTGAAGGCGCGGCGAAAGTCTCCGAGCGCCGGGCGCAAGACCGCGCGAGGTTCGCTGCGGCGGGACGCACCAGCGCCGACCCGTCGGCCACTGTTGGTGATCGACGGAGATTCCTTCGCACATCGTGCCTACCATGCTTTACCCAAGACGATTTTGAGACGCGGAGGCAGGCCTGCCGGTGCAATCCTTGGCTTCGCGAATTTCCTGCTGAAGTTTTACCGGACGGAGCAACCGCGCGCCGTGCTCGTAGGTTGGGACACGGTGGACGCGCCGACCTACCGTCACGAGCAATTCCCCGCCTATCAGAGCGGCCGCGAATTCGACGACGAATTGCTCGAGCAACTTGATGCATTGCCCGAATTTATCGCCGCATGCGGTTTTGCGAATGCCAAGGCATCTGGGTATGAGGCCGACGACTTTCTTGCCTCCGCGGCCGCAGCCGAAGAGCGGCGGGGCGGCACGGTCGTGGTCGCGAGCGGGGACCGCGATACATTCCAGCTTGCCTCCCCCAGCACGACGATTCTTTATCCGGTTCGCGCGGGCGAGATCGCCCGGATCGGTCCAGCCGAGGTTCGCTTGCGTTATGGAGTCGATCCCCA